>DUPJ01000012.1 GCA_012838355.1 Clostridiaceae bacterium | reverse complement strand
TTCCGACTTGACAGCAGCAAAGCGCACCGTCACTATTTTCCAGAAAGGATGCGGCACCGGCCGCTACGGATATTATGTGCGGAATTGTTGGATATGTGGGTCCGCGACAGGCAGCACCCATTCTGCTCGCGGGTCTCGAAAAACTTGAATACAGAGGCTATGACTCGGCCGGCCTGGCGGTTATTGATGATGGAAAGCTTCAGGTCGCCAAAGCCAAAGGCCGTCTGCAGACACTGATTGATCAGACGGAAAACGGACGGCATCCGGCCGGTTCGATCGGCATCGGGCACACGCGGTGGGCAACACACGGGGAACCATCCGATACCAATTCACACCCCCATCTAAGCCAAAGCGGCCGTTTCGCTGTCGTCCACAACGGCATCATCGAAAACTATCAGGCGCTGCAGACATGGCTGGCGGACAAAGGCTTTCACATCGTGTCCGAAACCGATTCCGAAGTCATTGCACACCTGATCGAGTACTACGCCGAACGTTCCGACGACGACCTGATTGACGTTCTGATCAAAACGATCGGCCGTCTGGACGGATCATTCGCACTCGGTGTCCTTGATACGAAGCGACCGGACCGGTTCCTCGCCGTGCGCAAGGCATCCCCCCTCATCGTCGGCATCGGCAGCGGCGAAAACTATATCGCCTCGGACATTCCGGCGCTTCTGCCGCTCACGCGCGACGTATACCTGGTTGACGACAATGAAATCGCGGAAATCACGGCCGCACACATTCAGCTCTTCAATCTGGATCAGGAACCGATAGAAAAAGACGTCTACCATATTGACTGGGACGTCTCCGCTGCCGAAAAAGGCGGCTACGAGCACTTCATGATGAAGGAAATGGCGGAACAGCCGCGTGTCCTCGGCGAAACAGTGCGCTCGTACGTACACGGCGGACAGATCGCGTTCGGGCTGGCCGAATTCTCCGCGGCTGAACTGAAGGCACTGCGGCACATCCATGTGGTGGCCTGCGGCTCAGCGTACCATGCCGGTGTCTATGCCAAATATGAGCTGGAACGCCTGACCGGGATACCGGTCAATGTTGATATAGCCAGCGAATTTCGCTACCGCAACCCGCTCGTCGGACCGGATGATCTCGTGATCGTGATCAGTCAGAGCGGGGAAACGGCGGATACGCTGGAGGCGCTGAAGGAAAGCCGGCGAAAAGGAGCCCGCGTGCTCGCCATCCTGAACGTCATCGGCAGTTCCATGGCACGCGAAGCCGACGACATCATTTACACGATCGCCGGCCCGGAGATCGCCGTGGCGACGACAAAGGCGTTTGTCTGCCAGGTGACGGTCATCACCATGCTGGCACATCACTTCGCATATCTGCTCGGGCGACTGTCGGACCGGGAAATGGCGGACTGCTGCGACGAGCTTTTGCAGTTGCCGGCTCTGGCGGAAAATGTCCTGCAGGACATGTCCCTGTACCAGGAAATGGCGTCACGGCTCTACAACCAGACCGACATGTACTTCATCGGCCGCTCCAGCGACTTTGCCATGTCGCTGGAGGCATCCCTGAAACTGAAAGAGATTTCGTACATTCACTCGGAAGCATGTCCGGCAGGCGAGCTGAAACATGGGCCGATCTCCCTGATCGAAAAGAACACGCTGGTCGTGGCGATGTCGACCGAGGCCAGACTCGCCGAAAAAATGAAGAGCAACATCGCTGAAGTCAAAACGCGCGGTGCCCATACGATGGTCGTGACGACCAGAGCACTGCAATCGCTGTTTCAGGGCGTGGCCGACGATATTGTGCTGCTGCCTGACGCCCGGCCCTCCCAGCTGCCGGTTCTGTCCGTCATCCCGATGCAGCTGTTCGCCTATTACGTCGCCGTTCTGAACGGACGCGACGTCGACAAACCTCGAAATCTGGCCAAATCGGTCACGGTCGAATAAGGAGATCACCATGAGTTTGTTATTGGAACGTTTTTTGCGCTATATTGCCGTCGAAACGCGGGCGGATTCAGCAGCCGGACGCACACCATCCACGCCAGGACAGCTTCAGCTTGCCGCCATGCTGGCGGATGAACTGCGGGCGCTCGGCCTGAACGATGTCAAAACGGATGAGCACGGCTACGTCCAGGCCATTGTGCCGGGCAATCGCGATGTACCCCGCATCGCCTTAATCGCGCATCTCGACACAGCACCCGATTTGCCGGGGCAAAATGATGAAGTAAACATCTTCACGTATGAAGGCCGCGACATACAGCTGCCGTCCGGCGCCGTGATCACCGAAGAAGACTTTCCGGCACTGCAGGCGATGAAAGGCGAAACCCTGATCACAACGAAAGGCGACACGCTGCTCGGCGCCGACAACAAGGCCGGAGTGGCGATCATCATGACCGTCGCCGACATGCTCCTGAACGGGGACATCCCGCACGGTGACATCGCGCTCGTTTTCACTCCCGATGAGGAAATCGGGCACGGTGCCGATCTTCTCGACCTCGACGCGCTTGGTGCCGCATTCGGCTTCACGATCGACGGCGGTGAACTGGGTGAGTTTGAAACAGAAACCTTCAACGCAGCCAAAGCATCAATTGAGATAAAAGGCCGCATCACTCATCCCGGCACGGCCAAGCATGTCATGGTCAACGCCGCGCTCATCGCAACTGAGCTGGCGGCCATGCTGCCGGCCGGAGCGCGCCCCGAACTGACGGATGGGCGCGAAGGTTTCTTCATGATCGACAAAATCGATGCCGGGATCGAAGAAGCCACAGTCAAGCTGATCATCCGGGATCACGCGAAGGAACAGTTTGAAGAGAAAAAGGATCTCCTCGAGGCCGCCGTTACGTTTCTCAATCAGAAATACGGCGATCGGCTCAGCCTGACGCTGGAAGACCAGTATTACAATATGGCGGCCGTTCTGGACGACCATCCTGAGATTGCGGCTCAGGTGGAAAAAGCAATGGAGGAGGAAGGCATCACGCCGAAGCGCGTGCCCGTCCGCGGCGGGACAGACGGCGCCCGCCTGACGTATCGCGGTCTGCCGTGTCCCAATCTGTTCACTGGCGGGTATAACTTCCACAGCAAGACGGAATTTGCCTCACTCGATCAGATGCAGGCATCCGTTCGTGTCCTGCTCCGCTTCATCCGGAATTTCGCCGGATGACGGCATGCTATTTCAGACGAGCTTCCTCGTTTTTTATTTCCCAGTGAATGAGGAACGTCAGCGCGGCGCGCAGAAGGATGATCGCACCCAGAACGAGAAGCTCGGACCATTCCTGCACGATGACGGTTCGGAGGACCTCGCCGCCCAGCTTGAACTCAAGCGCCAGCGCAAGTCCCTGCGCCAGTTTCAGGCGAATATGCTCGTCGTGCATGAATAAACCGACAACGGAACGCACACCGGTCACCAGTACGATGCACACACCGATCATCTCCATCAGCAACATGCCGTACTGCACCAGATTGCGCAGCGCGTGATGCAAAAATTCCAACATACGTGCTCCTTGATTGGATGTTCTGCCTGTCAGCATAATGCTGATCGCCGTTTGGTGCAAGTCTTTCAATGTTGATTCAAATCAATGTTTGCAAACAGTACTTCCTCTACACTAGCAGATGAAAATAAAGCTTGGAGTATACCGATGACAGATAATTTTGACCTCAAGAAACAGCAGCTGAAGTCCCTGATCGAGCGGCTTCACACCGGCGAGGACACGGAGCAGGTAAAGGCTGATTTCGCCCGCGACTTCGGCAGCATCGCCAGTTCCGAGCTGTCGGCTGTGGAAGATGCCCTGATTGCCGACGGCCTTCCCGTCGAAGAAATCACCCGGCTCTGCAGCATTCACGCGGATGTCTTTGCCGGCAGTCTTTCGGCCGTCCCCGATCCGCCGAGCATGCGCCCCGGGCATCCGGCCTTTGTATTCAAGGCGGAGAATGAAGGGCTCTCTGCGCACATTGAAAAAAATGTACGCCCTGCCGTTGCCGCCGGCAGCGTCACTGATACGCTCGCTGCCCTGAAGTCGCTTCAGAACGTGTCGACACACTATAAGCGCAAGGAGAACATCTTTTTTCCCCTGATGGAAAAACACGACATCTACGGACCGCCCAAGGTGATGTGGAGCGTGGATGACGAAATCCGCGAGGAACTGGCCTCCCTTTATGAACGTATCAGCCGCGACCAGTCACTCGAGGGAAAGACGAAAGACATCGAGATTGCCCTGGCAAACGTCGAATCCATGATCGTCAAGGAAAACTCGATCCTGATTCCGATGCTTGAAGAGCACCTCACGCACGATGAATGGCTTCTGGCCGGCGCCGAATCAGCCGAGATCGGCTATGTCTTCTCCGGCGGCATCGAAGGCGGTTCGCCGTCTGACGCAGTTTACTGGGTGGAGCGCCACCAGGGTACGGTGGATACCTCGTCTGCGCATCGTGAAACGGCTGAGATAGCGCTTCCCTCCGGCCACTTCACCAAAGAGGAACTGACCTGGATGCTGAACAGCCTGCCGGTCGACCTGACTTTTGTCGGTGCTGATGATAAAGTTCGCTTCTTCTCCGAAACAAAAGACCGCATTTTCCCCCGTACGAGGACGATCGTGGGACGCGACGTGGCCAACTGTCATCCGCAGAAGAGTCTGCACGTGGTTGAAACACTTGTCGAGCAATTCCGCGCCGGACAAAAAGACAGTGAATCGTTCTGGATCCAAAAGGGAAACGCATTCATCCTCATCCGCTACTTCGCCGTGCGAGACGATAAAGGCACGTACCTCGGCGTGGTGGAAACGACTGAGAACATCGCCCCGCTGCGAGAGCTGGAAGGCACTAAGACGCTTCTGAACGAATAGCCGCAGCGACCGTGTACAAGCCGTCGCCGCTGCCGGAGACAACGCTGTATTGTCCGTGCCTGGCAACTACATGCGCCGACGATATCATCTTGAAGCCGGCCGCTGAGAGCAAGATCCGAAGCGAGTCCGGCGTCAGGAACGATGCACCGGCAAAATCAGGTGACTCGTGTCTCGTTCGGACGAGGGCCTGCCCCTCAGTCGATTCAGCATTCAAATAGGCGACAATAAGCCGCCCCTCGGATTTCAGCACGCGTGCCGCTTCCGAGAGGGCGGTTTTCTGGTCGTCGACAAACTCGAGCGATGTCAGGAAACAGACATAATCGAAGGTGCGGCCGCCGTATGGCAGCGCTTCCGCAAAACCGGCATCGAGCGTCACACCGCGCGCTTTGGCCAGCGCACGCATCCTGGCAGCCGGTTCAAGACCGACGGCTATGTCGAGTGCGTCGGTGAAGCGGCCGGAACCGGCCCCGATTTCGAGACCTCTCCCAGCCGGCAGGACCGCCCGAAGCGCCTGCAGCTCCGCGGCAAAATACGCAGGATTCTCGTCATACCAGCGATCGTAGGCCGCTGCCCGTTCGTTGTAACGCTCAACGTTTTTCATCATGATGTTTTTTTCGTCCAAGATGAATGCCGTCCCGCGTCGTGTAGAGCATGTCGAGGAGCTGCGGCAGCAGCGATCCTGCCGGCTGCGATGCCACTTCAAGCGGCGGCTGCAGTGCGGCCGGCTGACCGGCTGACAGCACATACACCTGATCGGACAGCGCCAGTGCCTCATCGAGATCATGCGAAATCAGGAGGATCGTCAGGCCAAGTTCAGCCTGCATCGTCTTCAGCCATGCCTGCAGCTCTTTTCGCGTGATCGCGTCAATACCGGCAAACGGCTCGTCCAGGAGCAGGAGTTCGCCGCCGTAAAGGTAGGTGCGCAGCAAAGCGGCCCGCTGCCGCTGCCCGCCCGAAACTTCAGTCGGGAAACGGCGTTCCAGGCCTGAGAGACCGAACTGCGGCAAGTACGGCCTGGCCTTTTCCTGCGCCTCTTTGCGGCTCATGCCTTGCAGCACAAGCGGCAGCGCAATGTTGTCGATCAGGCGTTTCCAAGGCAAAAGCAGGTCCTTTTGCAGCATGTACCCGACCTTTTTCGTGACCGTTACGGTACCGCGATCCGGCTGATCCAGACCGGCCAGAATATTGAAAAGCGTCGATTTGCCGGCACCGGACAGGCCGAGAATCGAGACAAACTCACCTTCGTGCAGGGTAAGATTGACGTCTTCGAAAACGGGAGGCTCATCATCAAAGCTCCGGCTCAGGCCAAAAGCCTCCAGCACAACCGGTTTATTGCGGGATGAAATCAAGTGTGTAGGCCTCCTCGACCGTGATGGCGTTCTCCAAAATGTCCTCGGCCTCGAGCCAGGCTGCAAATGCTGTCCACCGTTCGGGAGTCATCTCCCCCCAGCGTGCGGCATCGGCGATATACTGCCCGTTCAGATAATGCTGACTTTCTCTGGCCAGTTCCGGGTCCGTTTCGGGGGCTTCCTTCAGGAGCGCGTCAACGGCTGCTTCCGGATCCTCGATCGCCTTCTCATACCCCCGTTTGGCGGCACGGAGGAAAGCGGCGATCAGCTCGGGATCCTCGGCAATCAGCGTCTCGCCCGCGATGATGGTCGGCGAATAGAAGTCGAGCGCGGGAGCGACGTCCTGCAGCAGCATGAAATCGATCGGATAGTCACGCAGTTCAGTGTTCACGCCGTCCCAGCCCCAGTAAATCCAGGCAAAGTCAGCTTCCGTCTCCATGCTCGCAATGTAGTCGGATGCGCTTTGTGAAATCACCTGCACCTGGCCGGGGTCTCCGCCGTCTCGTTCCATGAGATAGGAGATGAACGCCAGTTCCAGTTCAGTGCCCCAGCCGCTGTACGTTTTTCCCTCAAAATCACGGGGCGACCGGATCTGCCGGCTGACCGGCGATGCGAATCCTGAGGTATTGTGCTGGAGCACGGCGGCCACCGAGACAACCGGAACTCGGGCAAACGATGCACGTGCCTGCAAAACCTGCTCCTGGCTGGCTATGCCGAGATCTGCCGCACCAGATGCCACCATCTCGATAAATGCCATGTCCGACTGCTCGATACGAACATCGAGCCCCTCCTCGGCGAAGTAACCCAGATCTCTCGCCAGAAAGAGGCCGCTGTGATTCGTATTCGGCACCCAGTCGAGCGCAAAGACGACCTCCTTCAGCTCAGCACCCCCGGACGGCTGACAGGCGGCCAGAACAAGCGGAAGCACGAGCAGAGCGATGAGCAGGATGCACTTACTCCGATATGATCTGCATGCGTTTTTCATGTTTTTTCCTTTCCTGGCGGAGCCACGGTGTAAAGGCATGTTCAAGGGCGGTCGCCGCCAGATACAGCATCAGGCTCAGAAGTACGATCCAGACGATCGAGGCAAACATTCGATCGTAGGCATAAGAGCGCTTGGTGCGCATCATATAGACGCCAAGCCCCAATCCGGAACCGGACCATTCGGACAAAACGGCCGCCGTCACGCAGTACG
>DUPJ01000153.1 GCA_012838355.1 Clostridiaceae bacterium | reverse complement strand
GTCTTCCAGTTAACCATTACGCCTGCTTGAACACGCGGTCCGTCAAGGCGCGGGCCGCATTGTAGCCCATGGATTTCTGCCGGAAGTTGATGGCGGCTACTTCCACAATGACCGCGAGGTTTCGGCCGGGCCTCACGGGGATCGTGATCGACGGCACGTTGATGCCAAGTATCGTCGTCACTTCCTCCTTCAGACCGAGCCGGTCGTAAACTTTCTTTTCGTCCCACAGTTCGAGGTTGATGACGAAATGGATATTCTCCTGCATCTTGACTGATGAAACGCCGTAAAGCTCCTTTACATCGAGAATGCCAAGCCCCCGGATCTCGATCAGGTGCCGGATAATTTCCGGAGCCCGGCCGAGCAGCGTCGCTTCCGATACCCGGCGCACTTCAACGAGATCATCGGCAATCAGGCGATGGCCGCGCTTGACGATTTCCAGAGCCGTTTCCGACTTGCCTACACCTGACTCACCGAGCATAAGGATCCCTTCGCCATACACCTCGATGAGAACGCCGTGCATGGAAATACGCGGGGCCAGTTCCACATTCAGGTATTTGACGAGCGAGCTCGTAAATGACGATGTGGCATCCGAAGTGAGCAAAACCGGAATGCGGTATTTATCCGCACACTGCAGCAGCAGAGCGCTTGGCTCATGATGCCGCGTCAGAACGATGCAGGGAATGCCTGTAGCGAATAGCTGCGATATGCGCATCCTCCGCTCGGACTCGGACAGCGAACTCAGATACGCTGTTTCCATATTCCCGATCACCTGAATCCGGTCAGGGCCGAAATGCTCAAAGTTCCCTGTCAGCTGCAATCCGGGTCTCGTGACGTCCGCCACTGTGATTTCCGTGAAATCGAGCTTGCCGAAATCACGGATGACCTCCAGCGAAAATTCCGAAACGATTTCCGATAGTTTGACGCTGTTCACTACTGTATGACCTGCTCAGTCGTTACGACAATATCGCCGCTCTGATACGTGATCGTTACTGTGCGTGGCGTGCCTCCCGGAATGCTCGACACATATTGCAGGATCGTTCCGGGCTTGACGTTCGGCAAGCTGCCAGACATGGCCGTAGCCATACCGCTCGGTGCAGGAACATCAGTCACGCTGCCGCCAGTTTCCGAGGCAAGCTGGTTGTATTCAGCCGCACCAGCTCCGCCGAAGGTGATGATGTGAACTTCAACATCCGCATTCTTCGCAGCGGTGGCGATATCGCCGACGGTTGCCGCACTGCCGCTGTCAGGGCCACTGGCAAATGCGATGACAACGCGATTCGCCGAACTGCCGCTCACAGCAGAAACTGCCTGGCTGATGCCGTCAAGTATTCTGCGACCGTCATCGACACCGGTTTGAACCTGGCTGATCGCGCCGTCAATCGTCTGTGGATCGGACGTCAGACCGCCGCCTATCACATTCACATTCGAATCTGCAGTAATGATGCCCATCTGATCGGGAGGCCCGGTAGCCAAGTTGAGACTGCCTTTGAACTGCAATAACGCCCCGCGCACGCCTTCGGCATTCGCCGCCATAAATGTGCTGCTGATATCACTCACCACCATCACCGCGTCATTGACCGGCGGATGCTGGATCGCGACCGGGGTGCCGTTTTCCGTCACACTGAATGATGAAATATCGGACAGGGTAACTCTGGTACCGTTCTGATCATAAAGCTCAAACGGGATCGATACTTTGTTGTCAGATATCGTCCCCGAACTGGCTATAACTTCCCAGCCCTGCGACGGATCGGTTGGCGGTGTTGTCGGTGCCTCAGTCGGCGGCTCGGTCGGTGCTTCTGTCGGCGCTTCAGTCGGTGCCGCGGTCGGTGCCTCAGTCGGTTCCGCTGTCGGTGCTTCTGTCGGTGCCTCAGTCGGTTCCGCTGTCGGTGCTTCTGTCGGTGCCTCAGTCGGTGCCTCGGTCGGTGCTTCTGTCGGCGCTTCAGTCGGTGCCTCAGTCGGTGTTTCCGTCGGCGTTTCCGTCGGTTCAGGCGTCGGCTCGGCTTCAATGAACTGAGCTCGGACCTCAATCTGACGGCCGCCTACATCGACTTCAACTGTCACCGGGACATCAGGATCAAGGATAATTTCGGTCCCGACAATATGCCAGCCCGTAAATGTTTGGCCGGGCAACGTCGGATTTTCGGGGAACTGAATATTTTCACCATTTCTCAGGTACTGCGGCGGCGCAATCGCCTCGTCGATGCCATCGACGTAGAAATCATAACGATCTTCGGCAAACACAGCCCATACATTGATCACCTCGCCGCCTGCGCTGACGGTTGCCGGCGCGGCCGGATCGAGCGGCGCGGATGCACCTGCCGTATACCAGCCCGCGAACGTGAAGTCTTCCCACGGTTCAAGCGACGGGAATGACAGCAGATCACCATTTCTGACATCCTGCCTGGCCACTTCAGCCGCTTCGATCAGGTAGACATACTGATCCGTCGCAGCGAGATTAAACACAGCCCGCACCTGGATCTCCCGACCGCCCGTCTCAACTGCGACCGGCACTGCCGGATCAACCGGTGTCTCCGATCCGGAAACAAACCAGCCGGCGAACGTATAGCCTTCCCTCGAATCAAGCGGAGGCAACGACAGCCGATCGCCGTTATTGACAGACTGCCTGGCAACTTCAACGTCATCGACGTAGTAGATATAAAGATCTTGCACTGCGACCGTCTCGGTTGGCAGCGTTTCGGTCGGTACTGTCGTCTCAGCAGTTGTCGGAGGATCCGTCGGCGGGTCCGTCGGGGGTGCCGTAGTCGTGGCAATTGTAGTCGGCGGGACTGTCGTCGGCGGTGCCGTCGGCGGCGTCTCCTGCACAATGGTTATGGACGGCGGAGTCGTCGGTGTCGGCAGCTGCGGATAGTTCGTATAAAACGGCAAGGTTGGCGGATTGAAAATCTGCTCTGTCGGCTCGGTCAGAACGGCTGTTTCAAGCGGAAGCGTTTCAAAGGTAATAACACCTTCGAAGGCGCCGGTATCTTCGGCCAGTGTCTGATTCGTAAAATTGAGACGGTCGGCATCGGCTGCACAGGCGCGGCTGTTCAGCAATAGATATACGGCAACCGTGATCAGGAGAAGTCCGGCGGCAACGGAGACAAGAATCGGTATCAGGGGACTTTTTACCGGTTCTTCATCCAGATATGGTTGCAGCGGATCGGGTGCATACTCGCTGTACCCGTCCTGACGGTCCATGTGTTCGGCATCTTGCGGCATGCCACAGTTAAAACAGTGTGATGAATCTGGATGCAACTCCTGACCGCAATTCCAACAATGCATTTCGGCGTCTCCTTTAAATCCATACTAATATACGGCAACCCGAAAACGGCATGGACAACGGTCATTATAATTCGCAAAGACGCTTTCAGCAACAAAGGCGGGTGCCGATTGCACACAGGGCGGCATGTACGGTCCGGCAGAATGGAACATTTTGTCGAAAACACCGGCTCTGAACATGCTTCGTGTTAGAATAATGCTCGTTGCCGCCTTCTCGATGATGCAGCTGCAAAAATATAGCAATCTAAGAATCTTGTGTTACTTAAAAAATGTAAGATGGGCGGTAAACTAAAGCATAAAAAAACATAATTGATTATACCTATCAACTCAGCTAATATGTATCAGACTTGCTAAAAAAAGAATCCGGCAGATAAAACTGGTCGTAAACATATGAAATACCACTGGAATATAAGCAAACATTGAAGTAATATTGGAAAATGGAATTTTATGGGTAAGAGTGAGGATACGACATGCAACTAAACATGACAACAGATTACGCAGTACGCATACTGCTTTATCTGGGGATAACCGGGCGCATCACATCATCCGGTGAAATTGCGCACGAAATGGTTATCCCGGCAAACTACGTGCCGAACATCATAAAGAAACTGCGCGACAAAGGTCTTGTCAGCGCACGGTACGGTCCAAAAGGCGGATATGAACTCGGCAAGGATGCCAATGACATTACGCTTCTGGATGTGGTGGAAACGATGGAAGGCTCGATCAAGATCAATCGCTGCCTCGAAGAAGACCAGTACTGCAGCCGTGATGCAACAGCGCATTGTGCTATTCACGACGTGTACGCATCGATTCAGAGCGGACTTGAGAAGACGCTTGCTGCAAGTACCATCGCGCAGCTTGTGAAAACATCAAAGGCATCCTGATCGACTTGCATCAGGGACACCAAAAGGCGGAATACTCCGCCTTTTTTTTGCGTGCGGCAGGACTACAGGTACTTTGCAGCAACAGGACGACAGGTACTTTGCTACAATGGGAACAAGTATAGATTCATGATGGTGGAGGCGCTGAGACACGATGCGTATTGGCCTTTTTACTGATGCCTTTCTGCCGCAGATCAGCGGCGTGGCTACTTCGACTGCGCTCCTGCAGCAGGCACTCAAAGATCTGGGGCACATGGTTTTTGTGATCACGCCGCGTGATCCGGACCAGCCTGAGCAGGAAATCGATGTCTTCCGCGTACCCAGTCTTCCCTTCATCAGCGCCAAGCGCGTTTCACTCGGCATTCAGCCGGCCCTCGCAAAACAGCTGAAGGCATTGCAGCTCGATATTGTTCACAGTCAAACTGAATTCGGAATGGGTGCCTTTGCCCGTCAGATATCCGATTTGCTAGGGGTTCCGCATGTTCACACATTCCACACGCTTTACGAAGACTGGCTGAACGACCAGATCAAGTCGAAAGAAGGGGGCATTTACCAGCGTCTGACCGGCTGGTACGTGCAGAAAGAGACACGCAATTTCTGCAACAAGGCGGATCGGGTAATCGTGCCGACAAAAAAAGCGAAAACCGTCCTCTTGAAGTATGGTGTCACAACCCCGCTGGAGATTATTCCGACCGGCATCAACCTGCAGGCCTTCCGTGATGCCCGCTACGATGCGGATGGCGCACAGGCCGTTCGCCGTTCGCTCGGTATTTCGGCCAACGACAAGGTGCTCGTTTATGTCGGACGCATTTCGCGCGAAAAGCATATTCATGAATTGCTGGCCTATCTGAAGCGGATCATGCCAACGCGTCGCAATCTGCACTTCATTCTCGTCGGCGACGGTCCGGCCAAGGCCGAGCTGATGAAAGAAGCGGCGACCGACGATATCTGCCATTTCGTGCACTTCACAGGACCGGTGCCATGGCAGAACGTTCCGCGATACTATGCAGCCGCCGACATATTCCTGAGTGCATCACAAAGTGAAACGCAGGGCCTGACCTACATAGAAGCACTGGCCGCCGGCGTGCCGCTGCTTGTACGGGAAGATTTGGCACTTGAAGATGTGGTGAACGACGGCGTCAACGGATTCACGTTTGTTGACGAGACGTCGTTTGCCGCACATCTCGATGATCTGCTGTCGCTCGATGCTGACGCGTATCAATCCCTTTCGGCGGCCGCGTATCAGTCGTCAGAACAATACAATGTTGATCATTTTGCGAAAGCCGTCTTTCGCGTTTACGGCGACCTGACCAGTCCTGTAACAGCCCACGGCGAAGATGTGCGCAACCTGAAGCGCACTGCTGAAAAACACCGCATTTGAGATGTGCCGGTCTTTCGACCGGCACCCCCGTTATTTCTTGTCAGACGCTTCAGCAAACACCGTTTCACCGTTGATGACGGCATGGACGCAGCGTGCCGCCGTATCATGAGCCGGTATTCCCCTGAACAAAATGATGTCGGCATCTTTGCCCGGTTCCAGCGAACCGACCCGGTCTTCAATGCCGGCAATAACCGCGGCATTCCTGGTGAGCATCATGAGGGCTCGTTCATGAGGCGTACCGGTGCGGACCGCTTCACCGGCCTGCCCGACAAGGAGCTCCGGATTCATAATCGGCCCGTCCGTCATAATGGCCGTCACGACGCCGCGCCGATCCAGTTCCGCCAGACACTCGATATCGACCTTGCCGCACTCGCCCGGCAGGAGCGGCACGCCGGTGGGGCCGAAAATAATGCCAACCAGGTTTTTCGCACCTGCAATTTCGTCATAGAAGTCGCTCGCACCCCAGGCATGGTCGATCGTGCAGAGAATGTCAAACTCTTCTGCGATCTGCAGCGTCGTCATCATGTCGAACTGCTCGCAGTGCACCTTGATCGGAATTTCTTTTCGCAGCACGCGCGCTACATTTTCGAGTCCCTGATCGTATTCCGGCATTTTGGCCGGATCACCGGCCGCCTGCTCCTGCTTTTGCAGGTAGGTGCGCGCTTTGGTCAGCTGCTCGCGGATGACATGCGCAATCCCCATGCGCGTCATCGGCATCTGGTTGCGTTTGCCATAAACCCCTTTCGGATTGCCGCCGAGCGCCATCTTCAGGGCGACGGGATTTTTTATGCACATGTCGCGGATTGAACGTCCCGCACTTTTGACGGCACAAACCATACCGCCGACGACATTGCCGCTGCCCGGTGCAATCACGGACGTCGTGATGCCGGCGCGGATAGCGCGCTCGAACTCTTTCGATTTCGTGTCGATGGCATAAAATGATTCGACAGCCGGCGTGGCATTTCCGGTCATCTCATTCAGATCCTGTTCGCCGCCGCTGCCAAACCCGCCGATGTGACTGTGGGCATCGACCAGCCCCGGCATGGCAAAGAGGCCCGCTGCATCGATCACACGAGCGTCTGACGGGGACTCAAGTGCGGGACCGACCGCCACGATCCGCCCGTCCGCAATTTGGATATCGGCCTGTCGGATCGGGTCGCCCGTGCCGCAAAAAACCTGAGCATTACGAATTACCAGCATGATGCATACGCCTCCTTTGTCAGCACGTTCGCTCCATCAATGAAGACAGCGGTGAGCGCAGCCTCATATGACTCAATCGGGTGTTTTGTCCAGATCGTCAGATCGGCATCAAGCCCCGGCTTGATTGATCCAATCCGGTCGCCGACGCCGAGCAGCTCAGCGCGGAAGTATTCGACAACACGATCATGTCTCAGTTTTACAAGTGCCTGTCGTATGGTATGACAATCCGCCTCGCCGAATATGCTCTGGAACACGAAACGGATCTGGCTGAAGCCGATAAAGATGTCCTGAACTCGGTTAAAGATCTGGCGCTTGAAGAGCACAAAAAACTCTGTGCACATCTCGAAGCCGAGCTGGATTATGAGGTTGTGCCGATCAGGAAACTTGTGTCCATCCAGCTGGAGAGCGGCCTTGCCGTTTGTGAGGCTCTGAAGCAGAAAAAGAAGACCCCATAAAGGAGAACGGAAACACGATTGATATGGATGAAAAACTGAAACGATATCTGACGCTTGCGACCGAATCAAATCCGGTCTGGCTCGCCCATGATCAGATCGCCTACATACGGCGGGACGATTCCGGCACGAACATCTGGCAGCTGAATCTGCAGACGGGCGAGCGCACAAAACGCACCTCGCGGGATACACGTGTCTGGGCCATCGCGGCGCTGCCGTCGACCGGCGATCTGTTTTATGCACTCGATGAAAACGGGCATGAGTGCGAACAGTTCTACCGTCTGAAACCCGCTGCAGCTGAAGCCGAACGCCTCACCGATGTGCCGGACGTGCGTCATTTCTGGGGCGGCGTCACGCCGGACGGACAGACGATAGCTTACGCCTGCAACAGGCGCACGCCGGAAACATTCGACATCTGGACGAAGGATCTGGCATCGGGGGACGAAACGCTCGTGGCCGAGCACAGCGACAATTACAACTGGCCGGCAACGGGCGGCTTGTCACCGGACGGCCGCTATCTTCTCTACAATAAGCTCCGCGGTGAATCCGACAACGCACTCTGGCTGACCGATCTAGAGGCAAAAAAGTCCTGGCGTGTGCCGGCTGACGATCGGATCTCGGCCGAAACAGGACCGGCCTGGCGTCATGACGGCCAAGGTTTTTATCTCCTGACGGATCGTGACGGCGAGTTCAACTCGGTCTGTTACTACGACATGGCGTCGAAGACAATGGAATCTGTCTTTAGATACGGCTGGGATGCAGCCAGTCTCGCCGTGTCCGCGGATGACCGCTATCTCGCGGTTCTGGTCAATGAGGACGGCTACACCGCACTCCATATCCATGACCTCGTGAGCGGCGGTGAAGTCAACACCATCAAGCCGCCCCGCGGCGTCCTCAGTGATTATCAGCATGCCGTCTGGTCGCCTGAGGGGCATCGGCTGGCCTTTACGCTCACCTCCGGCACGCGTCCGGAAGCACTGTGGCTTCTTGACCTTGACACGGATGACATGAGGCGCCTCAGCCGGGATGAAGTCACCGTTTCCGAGCGTGCGGCTTTCGTCGAACCGATCCTCTGCCGCTTCGCTTCGTTCGACGGCCTGGAAGTGCCTTACTGGCTCTATGTACCGGCCGGCAAGGAGGCGAACGCACTGCCCGTCGTCGTTGATATTCACGGCGGTCCCGAGGGACAGGAAATGCCGTCATTCAATGCCTTCATCCAGTATCTTCTCGGTGAAGGCTTCGCTGTGGCCGCGCCGAACGTGAGAGGCAGCACGGGCTACGGCAAAACGTACACGCATCTGGACGACGTGGAGAAACGCCTGGACAGCATCCGGGACATCGAGTCCCTGGTCGCCCATCTTATCGAGACGGGTACGGCCGATGCCGATCGCATTGCCGTCACCGGCGTCAGCTACGGCGGCTTCATGACACTGTCCTGTGCCGCCCGTCTTCCCGATCTGTGGGCGTGTGCCATCGCAACGGTCGGCATGTACAATCTGGTGACGTTCCTCGAAAACACGGCTGAATACCGGCGCGCACACCGCGAAAGCGAGTATGGTTCGCTCGAACGCGATCGTGAACTTCTGCGGCAGGTCTCGCCGGTCGCCAAAATCGACCAGATCGTCTGTCCGATGATGATCGTGCAGGGCAAAAATGACCCCCGCGTCCCGGTGACGGAAGCTGAACAGGCGGTTGAAGCACTCCGTGACCGCAATCGCGAAGTCGCCTATCTCTGTTACGAAGACGAAGGACACGGCATTGCGAAGCTGAAGAATCGGCTCGACTGTTATCCGAAAATGGCAGACTTTCTGAAAAAGCATCTCCTCTGAACGTCAAATTTGCACTTTCGAAAACGCCCCGGCATGAAGAACCGGGGCGTTTTTCTGTTACGATAAGCACATATTTAGTTAAAATTATCATGACGGGCGGCGATGAAATGGAAACAAGCATCCGGCTGAAAGCGTTCGAGTGGTTGGACGAACAAGAGCTCATCCACGGCGAACTCCTGCCCAGACGCATTCTCGAACAAGGGTTTATGTTTGCAGGTCAGCGCATCACCCTCATCGGGCCGAGCGGCATCTGGATCCCGAAAGTATTTGACAAGATGCCCATTTCCATCACGACATCGCCCAATCGCCCGTATGCCGACGGCATTTCGGCCGATGACCAGATCCATTACAAGTACCGGGGACAGGACGTTTACCACCGGGACAATGCAGGGCTGCGCGAGGCCATGGCAACAAGAACCCCGCTTATCTACTTTCATGGCATAGAACCGGGCTATTATCTGGCATTCTGGCCGGTGTTCATCACAGGCGACGATCCGGCCGGACTGACGTTCACGGCATCGGTCGGCGAAAAGCAATCAATCGGAGAAGCCCGGCAGCCCGATGCTCCTCTGGTATTCCTTGACGGCGATCACGATGCACGGCGTGCCTATGCGACATCGGCTGTCCGGGTGCGTCTGCATCAGCATTCATTTCGGCGCAGGGTTCTGCGCGCATACCAGAGCCAGTGTGCTGCCGCCTGAAACATGAAGAGCTGCTCGATGCAGCGCACATCGTACCGGACAACGCCATGCTCGGTGAACCACTCGTGATTAACGGCATGTCGCTTTGCAAAATCCATCACGCTGCGTTCGATATCAATATCATCGGCGTCACGCCTGACTTCATCATAAAAGTTCGTGAAGATATCCTGGAAGAGATAGACGGCCCCATGCTGAAGCACGGCATTCAAGCCATGCAGAACACGAAAATTGCGTTGCCGGGGCACGCACACGACTGGCCGGACCGCGAACGACTCGATCAGCGCTACAAGCAATTCCTCAGCGCAGGATAATCGTTCTCCTATGCCAGCAAGGTGTCAATCAGCCACTGAGAAAACCGTTCCCGATTGCCGCCCAGTGCGAAGCGGCAGTTTGGCTCGAGCGGGTAGATGCGCGGATCGATGATGGTCTGCCCTTCGGCAGCACCGCCGATTCCGATGCTGAGATTGCGCTCTTGGCAATCCGAAAGCACGTCCGGGTGAATGGCGGCGCAGACGGCCACTGCATCGTGGACACTGCCGGCGTGCGGTTCGGCGAGCGGCTGCAGGGCATCGTGAATGAAGATCCGCTGATCGATCGTATCGGCTGCAAAGGCACACCAGGGACGGGTTCCTTCCCGCAGGCGGGCAACGTTGGCTGACGTGACATAGGCTTCATGCGTCGCATCGAGCGGCACCCAAACCGACGGCACCGGACAGTCAGCCACTTTCTGAGCCGCTTCCGGATCGTACCAGATATTGAATTCAGCACTCGGGCTGTAGTTCGTCATGCGCACGCCGCCGCCCATGATGAAGATTTCTTCCAGATTCGAGCAAAAGGCTTCGCTGTCGACGGTCAGGGCAACACCCAGATTGGTTAGCGGTCCAACGGCGATCAGGGTGACCGGCTCAGCGAAAGCCGGCACTATTTTCAAATAGAAATCGATGGCCGACATCGGCTCAGTCTGCCGGCGGCTTTCGGGCAGCGGCAGATAATCTTCATGGATCTGAACTTCCTTGCCGTCAACGATAAGTGTCTTGCGGGGCGAACACTCCCAGCGGGATGGCTGAAGGCCTTTCGCCAGCGGTTCCTTGCAGCCCCGGTAAACGGGCACATCCGCACCGAAGAGATCGAGCACCCTGAGCGTGTTCTCCGTCGTCATCTCGATCGGCTTGTTGCCGGCAACGGTGCAGATTGCCACCACGTCGAGTTCGGGCGCTGCCAGTGCCGACAAAATCGCAATGGCATCATCCGACCCCGTATCGACGTCCAATATCACTTTTCTCTTCATGCCAACCCTCCCGGCCATGCCTCTTGTGAGTTTTTCAGTGTGTCAGGCTTATTAAACAAGTCCGCTTCAGCTGCGTCAACCGGGGATACGCAGAAGACAGCATGCTGTACAAAATCGAGCGGACTTAGAGAGTTTGTGCGCCTTGTCGCCTGACCACGCTGATCCAAAGCTCCTGCCGGTTATCCTGCATGTAGCACTCAATCACGGGCAGATCCGCCGGTTCATAGTCGGATTGAGGCAGCCAGTCTGAAGAAAAGTGCCGGTATGCATCCTGAATGGCCAGCGGCAGATCTCCGTCTGCCCGCACAACAGCCCAGGATGCAGCCGGAAATGAAAGCTCTCGTATATCGTCGGGTGCGGGTACATGGCGGCAATCTGGCACATCAACAAAATTCGTGACGGCCAGCATGTAGTCCATCTCTTTCGACCGTCCCCAGTCACCGCCTGCTGCGATCCCCAAAAATCCGGACGGGCGGTAATCGGGGAAAAAGGCCAGCAATCGTTGCATCGTTCCATCCTGCCATGCGTTTTGCCAGATCTGCGGCACGATTTCGAAGGCGTCCGCCGTTTTCAACGAATGTGACTTGCCGGCGACACTGAATGCAGGCCACTCTTCAATTTTGCAGAGCATATCTGATCTACCCTCCTGTATTTATGAGTCAGCTGCCTTTTCGACAGGTACCCAAAGCTCCATGCGGTAATCGGGGGCTGACATGTCCCCTTCCGCATAAGCTTCAAAGTCCGGCGTGCCGGCATGCCGTAAGCCGTGTTCCGGAAAGTACGTGTCGCGCAGATACGCCCAGCCGTCCATGATGCACTGGGGGACCGGTCCGTTCAGCTCCAGGACAGCGTACTCTGCTTCAGGAACAGGCAATCGTTCAAGTTCTTTTGCCCGTGGATGATTGTCAGCATCGAAGCCGGCCATATAACGGAAATGTCCGTTTTCCTGCATGTCATAGCAGACGCCGAAGCTTTGTCCGCTGCCGAACTGCTGCAGGTGTTCATACGGAACCGTCCCGAACAGCTCGTCCCATAGTTTGCCGAAGTTCGATGCGTGTGTCGCCTCCATGCTGATGCCTGCGACCGTAAATGCATCTTTTCTCTCCAGTCTGACGTTCATGTGCATGTCCTTTCTTAATCACTCACTTTTGTCAGCGAAAACT
>DUPJ01000152.1 GCA_012838355.1 Clostridiaceae bacterium | reverse complement strand
GGAACGGGCGCCGGACGGCGCCCTTCCGGATAAAGGGCTGATTCGATGACAAAAAAAGAAAAACGTGTTGAACAGATTACGTCACGTGATGTTGATTTCTCGCAATGGTATACCGACATCGTCGTCAAAGCCGAGCTGATATCGTATTCGCCCGTGCGCGGCTGCATGATTCTGCGACCCTATGGTTTCGCCATCTGGGAACGGCTTCAGGCTGAATTTGACCGGATGCTGAAAGCGACGGGACATGAGAATGTGGCGATGCCGCTCTTTATCCCGGAATCGCTTCTGCAAAAGGAAAAAGATCATGTCGAAGGCTTTGCGCCTGAGGTGGCGTGGGTGACACAGGGCGGAGACGAAGTCCTGAGCGAGCGCCTCGTGATCCGGCCGACGTCCGAAACGCTGTTTTGCGCGCACTATGCCGAGACGATCGAGTCCTGGCGCGACTTGCCCAAACTTTATAACCAGTGGTGTTCTGTCGTTCGCTGGGAAAAATCGACGCGCCCGTTTTTGCGCACGACGGAGTTTTTCTGGCAGGAAGGCCACACGGCACATGCCGATGAGGCGGAAGCGCGCGAGGAGACACTCAGGATTCTCAATATGTACGAGGATCTCTACCGCGACGTGATGGCCATCCCCGTGATCAAGGGACGAAAGTCCGACAAGGAAAAATTTGCCGGAGCCAGGGAAACGTACACGGTCGAAGCGATGATGCATGACGGCAAAGCGCTGCAGGCGGCGACCAGCCATTATTTCGGCGACGGATTTGCCAAGGCGTTCGACATTACTTTTACCGACAGGAACAATGAGCTGAAATATGTTCATCAGACGTCGTGGGGGATTTCCACGCGATCGATCGGCGGCCTGATCATGGTGCACGGCGACGACGACGGACTTCGTCTGCCGCCTCGCATTGCCCCCGTTCAGATCGTGATCGTGCCGGTTGCGATGCACAAGCCTGGCGTACTGGACGCGGCCCATGCCCTGAAAGAAAGTCTCTCGGACTATCGGGTGAAGATCGACGACACAGACAAGATGCCCGGCTGGAAATTTGCCGAGCACGAAATGAAAGGGGTGCCGCTGCGCCTGGAAATCGGTCCGCGCGACATCGAGAACAACGCGTGCCTTGCCGTGCGGCGTGATACCGGCGAGAAACAGGTGCTGCCGCTCGACAACATTGCCGAGGCAGCCGGCCGGCTGCTCGAGGCGATACACAGCAGCATGCTGAGTGAAGCCACAGAACTATTGAATAAGAGTCAGTATGAGGCAGCCGATTGGGTCACCTTCACCGATCTCATTGCCGGCAAACCGGGATTCGTTCACGCATACTGGTGCGGTTCCGAAGACTGTGAAGCGAAGGTGAAAGATGAAACGCAGGCGACCTCCCGCTGTCTCGTCGAAACGGACAAGCTGGATGGCCGGACATGTGTGGTCTGCGGTGAGCCGGCGAATCACCTGGTCATCTGGGGTAAAGCGTATTGAGCGATGCACGCCCGATCGGCCTGTTTGACTCCGGTATCGGCGGACTGACCGTTCTGAAAGCGCTGTCCGCCGAACTGCCGAATGAGAATTACATCTATTTCGGAGACACGGCGCGCGCACCGTACGGCAACAAATCGTCGGGCTCTGTGACGCAATACGCCGAACAGACAACCAGATTTCTGCTCCGCCAGAACGTCAAGGCTCTGATTGTGGCCTGCAACACCGTCAGTGCGGTCGCCATGGCCCGTATCGAGGAGCTGGCCGGGGATATTCCCGTCTTCGAGGTGATATCGCCCCTCGTCGAAGATGTGTCTGCCTTTCTGAAGGGGCGTGAGCATGCCAGAATCGGCGTGCTGGCCACGCGCCGGACGGTAGCGAGCCGTCAGTATCCGGAGGCCATTGCGAGGCGTGCCGGCGAAACGATTCAGGTGGAACAGATTGCCTGTCCGCTTTTTGTTAATCTGGTGGAGGAGGGCATCTGGCATGATCAGCTGGCCGAAGCCGCAGTCGATCATTACCTCAGCGTGTGGAGGCAGAATACGCCGGATGCCGTTTTGCTCGGCTGTACGCATTATCCGCTTCTGAAGCCGCTGATTGAAGCGTATCTGCCGCAGGCCACCGTGCTTGAAAGCGGCCCGGCTCTCAGCAGAGTTGTTGCAGAGGCACTGGCGCGAAGTGACATGCGACACGAAGATACCGGGGGCAGCCGCATATTTTACTGCACCGATGCACTGGACACATTCGTCGATGCCGCTGTGAGTTTTCTCGGAGAAGCAGCGACCAATACGACGCAAATACACTTGAAAGATATTGAATGCATATGATTTACGGCGTGGACAAACCCGTCATTATTCAGCTGACCAGTACGCAATGGACGAACGGCGAGCGCATGCCATCCATTCACCTGACCACGGAAGGCCAGCTGTCGGAACAAAACGGAACCTGGGCGATTCGCTATGATGAGAGCGAGGCGACCGGCATGGCCGGCACGAAGACGAAGATCTCGCTCGCGCCATCCGGTGCCGTGCGGCTTGAGCGTCGCGGTGAGATTGAGATGGACATCGTGTTTCGCGAAGGTCAAAATCATCTGAGCCAGATCGCGATGCCTTACGGCACGCTCAATTTTCAGCTCACAACGAGTGAAGCGCGCGGTCGGCTCAATGCCGAGGGCGGCAATGTGTCGCTCGCCTATTCACTGGCATTCGACAAGAGCCAGGTTATTTCGACAAACCTGTCGCTCGTCGTGCGTGCGAGTGAATGGCATATGCCCGGCTAGCGCGTTGTTAGCTGCGGCTGACACATGACTGCATGTGACGATAAAAGACAAACGATTTTGTCCATGCTGAGCAAGAGCGAAAAATCGCGTGCCCGCCTGAAAGAAGACACCGCTTTGTACCGGCGTTTGTCAGCCGAAACCTCTGCCTTTCGCATAGCGCTCGCTCTGCTTGAAAAGAGCTCTGATCATGCTGCTGAGTACGGCGCCGGCTCTCTGGAGTCAGCGCGTGCCGTACTGGACGCGGTAATGCGGCGGATTGACGCAATTTTGCCGAAACTTCGTCCCGGCACACCTCAGAAGACGCTGGCCGTCAGGCGAATCCAGGCCATTTCGTTTGTTTTGGACCGGATGCGGCCAGACGGGGAAGAGCGATGACTGTCTATTTGAATCCCAGAGCGAGAAAGGTGCGGGGGAGCCACCTGCTGCTGATCAGCTGCGCCCGCTGCTCGCACCCGATTGCCACGTACCGGAAGGTTGGGGAGAGCAATCTGGTAAAAATGTTCAGTGACCGCATCGTGGATGGCACCGTCGACTTCTCGCTCGATCCGGGTGCGGTGTTCTGTCCCGGCTGCCAGATGAGGGTCGCCACGCGCTATACGACCAGAGCGGAGGGGAAGACTGCATATCGGCTCGTACCTTCGGCATTTCACAGGCGAAAGGTAAACGCGCCGCTTTCAGATTGAGGCATTCGTCCGAATATGCGGGTGACATTGACATTGCGCCATAAATGAACGATAATACTCTTCGCGTCTTTTAACTGGCCGCTCAGGCGGCCGTTTTGATGAAATGATCGTAACGAGGAGGAAACCGATATGGCCGTACCGAAACGGAAATGGTCCAAGGCAAGAAGTCGCCGTGGCCGTTCTCACTATAAGGTTCAGACTCCGGGCCTGACAACATGCCCGCAGTGCAAGACACTGAAGCTTGCGCATCACGTCTGCAAACAGTGTGGTTATTACAAAGGGCGTGAAGTTGTTGCGACTGAAGGCGCGTGATAAATATCCGAATCTGGTTTGAAAGGCAACGCGTCAGACACGTTGCTTTTTATTTGCCTGAATCAGGACACGCGGAAATGGGTTGACTGAATGGAACACAGGGCAGATCAGCATCAGGGACTGAAAGTGACCGGCGTCGATCCTGACGGGATCGCTGCCGGCTTTGACCTGCCCGAAGGATCGCGGCTGGTCATGGTGAACGGCAAGGCCATGCCGGATCTGTTCACGTTTCGCATGTGTGAGGGTGCAGCCGATCTGACGCTGCTGTTCTGGCACGAAACGGAAGGTCTGTTCGAAATTGACGTGGAGAAGGATGAGGATGAGCCGCTCGGTCTTGATCTTGAGATCGTGCCGGGCGAGTGCTTCACGCATTGTCACAACCGCTGTGTATTCTGCTTCATCGATCAGCTGCCGTCCGGCATGCGGGAGAGTCTTTACTTCAAAGACGATGATATGCGGCTGTCCTTTCTGCACGGCAACTATATCACCATGACGAATCTCTCTGATGCGGAGCTGGACCGTCTGATCGAACTTCGTTTTTCACCGGTAAATGTTTCGGTGCACGCCACCGAGCCGGCCCTCCGCCGAAAGATGATGAGAAACCGCGCGGCCGGCGACATCATGCCGTCTCTGAGACGCCTGACAGAGGCTGGAATCGACGTCAATGTGCAGATTGTGCTTTGCCCCGGCCTGAATGACGGTGCGCATCTTGAACGCACCTTCGACGATCTGGCCGGACTAAACGAATTCGTGCGCTCGATTGCCTGTGTTCCGGTTGGGCTGACGCGCTATCGCGATGAGAATCGTCTGTTCGCACTGCGGTCGCATACACCGGATGAGTGCCGTACCCTGATTGACTCCGTGCACAGACGGCAGGCGGCCATGCTGGCGGCGCGGGGCGAACGTCTGTTTTATCTGGCCGATGAGTTCTATCTCAAAGGCAATGTTTCACTGCCCCCGGCCGAAGCATATGAATCCATGAGTCAGCTGGAAAACGGCGTCGGCATGGCTGCGCTTTTCCGGGATGAGTTCGAAACCGATTTCCCAAAGGCGATGCCTGCAGCGAATCCGTTCGACGATACCGTTCTCGTCACCGGCACGCTTGCCGGGCCAGTGCTGAAGGCATATGAAACGCGTCTGTCCCGGCGTTTCAATACGCGTGTAACAGTCGCTGCCATCGAAAACCATTTTTTCGGTGAAACGATTACCGTTGCCGGCCTCTTGACGGGACAGGACATTTCGGATCAGCTTGCCGCTTTGTTTGCCGCATGGAAAACGGCAGGTCAAAAGCATATTCTTATACCGGACAATATGCTCAAGCGCGGCACAGAACTGTTTCTGGACGATCTCACGGTGACGGATCTCAGGCGAGCGCTGTCCGCAGAGGTAACGGTTGTTTCCGAGACAGCGTCGGGGCTGTTCGAAGGGCTTTCAAAAAGCAAGGTGATGATATGAGTCTTCCCATTGTGGCCGTAATCGGCCGGCCGAACGTCGGCAAATCGTCTTTTTTCAATATCATTGCCGGCGAACGGATTTCGATTGTCGATCCGACGCCGGGTGCGACGCGCGACCGGCTGATGCAGCAGGTTGAGTGGATCGGACGCACATTCTGGCTGATCGATACGGGCGGTATCGAGCCGGAAAGTGCTGATGAAATCGCAAAGCACATGCGTCTCCAGGCCGAGATCGCGATCGAAATGGCGGACGTCGTCATCTTCATGACCGATCTGAAGGAAGGCTTGAATCCGGCTGACGAGGATATCGCACAGATGCTGCGCGAAGCCGGCAAGCACGTTGTGCTGGCGGTTAACAAGAGTGATCAGGTGGGTGCTGATCCGCCCGGCGTATACGAATTTTATGCGCTTGGCCTCGGCCAGGTCTATGCCATGTCGGCTTCGCACCGCTTGGGGCTCTCTGAGGTGATGGACGCTGTGCTTTCACACCTGCCGCCGGTCGAAACGGAAGCAGAGGATGAGGAGATCACGAAGATCGCCGTCATCGGCAAGCCAAATGCGGGAAAATCATCACTCGTGAATCGCCTGCTCGGTGAAAACCGGACGATCGTGTCGGCCGTTGCCGGCACCACGCGGGACGCCATCGATGAGGCGATGGAGCATGATGGGCAGCCCTTTCTGCTGATTGATACCGCCGGCCTGAAGAAGCGCGGCCAAATTGAACGCGGCATCGAAAAATATGCCATGATTCGAGCGCTCGGCGCGATCGAGCGGGCCGATGTGTGTCTCCTCATCATAGACGGCGTCGAAGGCGTGACCGCTCAGGACACAAAGGTGGCGGGCCTGGCGCATGAAGCCGGCAAGGCGACGATTCTGGTGATCAATAAGTGGGATGCGGTGGACAAGGATGAGACGAGCATCAACGCCATGCGCGAGACGATCCGCCGCCGATTCCCCTTTATGTCTTACGCACCGAGCGTCTTCGTGTCGGCAAAGACAGGTGCCGGCGTTCAAAAGCTGCTGCCGCTGGCTGCCGCCTGCAAAGCGGCGGCGCACAAGAAAATCGGAACGGGCGTTTTAAATACCTGGATATCCGATGCGGTCACGATGCAGCCGACGCCTCAGGACAAGGGGCGGCACCTGAAAATATACTATCTGACACAGGTGGCCACAGCGCCGCCGACATTTATTCTGTTTGTGAACGACACAAAACTGACGCATTTTTCCTACACGCGCTATCTGGAAAACCGCCTGCGCGAAAGCTTCGGTTTTGAAGGCACACCCGTCCGCTTCATCTATCGCGGACGCGGTGAAGAAGATGATACGCTGCGCCGGGACATGAGCCGGCGCCGGAAACGGAACACGTGAACATTCGAAATATTGCGATCATTGCGCATGTAGACCATGGCAAGACAACGGTAGTTGACGCATTGCTGCGCCATGCGGGACTGTACCGGAACAATCAGAATCCGGTTGATCAGGTGATGGACAGCAATCAGCTGGAGCGCGAGCGCGGCATCACGATCATGTCCAAGAATACATCCATTGTTGACGGCGACACGATTATCAACATTGTGGATACGCCGGGACATCACGATTTCGGCGGCGAAGTCGAGCGTGTGCTGCGCATGGTTGACGGCGTTCTTCTCGTCGTGGACGCTGCCGAAGGCCCGATGCCGCAAACGGCGTTCGTGCTGAAAAAAGCGCTCGAGCATAAACTGACACCGCTCGTTCTGGTCAACAAGATTGACCGTCCCGATGCCAGACCGCTTGTGGTTCAGGATCTTGTGCTGGACCTCTTTATCCGCCTCGGCGCCGATGAAGATCAGATTGATTTCCCCGTCATCTACGGTTCGGCCCGCCATCAGGCCATGTTCGCCGAGCTGCCCGCTCTGCCGGTAGCGACCGAACGACTCCTGGAAGGGACTGTCAGGCCCTTGCTTGACGCAATTCGGCAAGTGATTCCGGCACCGGACGGTGATCCTTCGGGAGCGCTGCAAATGCTGGTGTCGAACATTGATTACGATTCGTATCTTGGCCGGCTGGCTGTGGGACGCATTGAACGCGGCGTCATGCAAAAGAATCAGACGGTCGCCTTTGCCAAGCCGGGCGGCGCCTATGAATACGGAAAAATTACCACACTGCTGCGTTTTGCGGGCCTGGCCCGCGAACCGGTTGACAAGGCGGAAGCCGGCCAGATTGTGGCCGTCGCGGGCCTGTCCGATGTGCTCATCGGAGATACGGTGTCAGCGGCAGACTCACCTTCCGTTTTGCCGTTTACTTCGATCGACGAACCGACAATTGCCATGACATTTCAGGTGAACGATTCCGTTTATGCCGGCGACGAGAGCACGTATGTCACCTCGCGGCAGCTGCGCGATCGCCTGTTTCGCGAAATGGAAACCAACGTGTCTCTGGTGGTTGAAGAAACGGACAGCAGTGACCGCTTTGTCGTCAAGGGGCGCGGAGAACTGCACCTGTCGGTCCTGATCGAAACACTGCGCCGCGAAGGGTATGCCTTCATGGTCTCGCGAGCCAGAGTCATCTTCAAGGAAGAGAACGGCGTGCTGATGGAACCCGAGGAATCCCTTGTGATTGACGTGCCGACTGAACACATGGGACTTGTCATTGAACGGCTGGGAAAGCGCCGCGGTGAGCTTTTGAATATGCTGCCGCCCGAGCATGATCTCGTGCGGCTGGAATTTTCGATTCCGTCCCGCGGACTGATCGGCTACGGCTCGGAATTCATGTCCGATACCAAGGGTACCGGCGTTCTGAATGCCGTTCTGGGCGGTTACATACCGTTCAAAGGCACGATTGAAACGCGCTCAAGCGGCGCGCTGGTGGCGAGCGAAACGGGCGAGGCGACGCGCTACGGCCTCTTCCAGAGTCAGGCCAGGGGAGAGCTGTTCATCGATCCCGGCACACTCGTCTACGAGGGCATGATCGTCGGTCAAAGTGCACGAACCGACGATATTTCGCTCAATGTCTGCCGCAAAAAGCACGTCACGAATATCCGCGCGGCCGGTGCGGACGACGCTCTCCGGCTGGCCCCGCCGCGCCATCTTTCACTGGAGCAGGCGATGGATTTCATTGCGGACGACGAATTGATCGAGATCACGCCTGTGACGTATCGTCTGCGCAAGCGTATACTTGACACAGGCGCCAGACAGCGGGCAATATCGAGGCAAAAGAGCGACGACGACACATGAGATCAAGACTCGGAAAAACTCTCACGGTCCTGCTGATCATCATTTTGCTGATCGGTGCGACCGTTTTTGGCTATTTCAGCGGGTTTTCATTTGTTGAAAATCAGAAGGTGCGGCTCGGCAATCTGACCGAGCTGATTGCCCGCGGCGGCAAGTCACCGATCACAGCCGAGACGGAGGATGCGGTCGAGATCTTCATACCGCGACAGTCTGAAGTCAAGGATATCGCCGCCATTTTGAAGGAGCAGAAGCTGATCGGCAATGAGTTCGCCTTCCTGCTCCTGTCCAAATTCAATGGTTACGACGGCCGGTACCAGAGCGGAACCCACTATCTCCTGCCGGACATGAGCTACGACGAGATGATGCTCGTTCTGACGTATCAGCCGGAACCGGTGCGGATCACATTCCCGGAAGGCATGACCTACCTGCAGGTGAAGGAACGGCTGCGCGAGAACGGGATGCGGTTCAATGAAGCCATCCTCGATGAGCTGATGCGTCGCCCCGGTCTGTTTGCCGAGTACTCATTCATCACGCAGATTGAAGTGACACCGGAACGCGAGTGGCCGCTGCAAGGCTATCTCTGGCCGGATACATACCAGTTCGACGTCAATGCGACTGAAGAGCAGATCATCCGCACGTTTTTACGCAATACAGATGCAAAACTGAAGTCAGGCGGCTATATGGAGCGTGCTGCAGCGCGCGGCCTCACGCTTGATGATGCGATCACTTTGGCGTCGGTGGTGCAGATGGAAGGCCCGGTGCCGGAGATGGATGAGATTGCACGTGTGTTCCTGAACCGCATTAACCAGGGCATGATGCTCCAGTCGTGCGCGACCATCAACTATCTGCGCCTGGAGCTGAATGAGGAACCGGTGCTGTGGGTGCGCAATGACGATCTGGTGCGTTTCTCGGACAATCCTTACAACACGTATGCTCAGGGCTCAAGCCTTCCGCCCGGACCGATCAATTCGCCCGGTACTTCGGCCATCGAAGGCGTGCTTTGGCCGGCCACCGAATCCACCTGGCCAGGGGCAAACTCATATCTCTATTTTGTGGCCAAAGGCGACGGCACGAACGACTTTTCCATGACTGCCGCAGAGCACGAGCAGAAATCTGCCATGTACTACGAACAGTCCCTGAATCCCTGAGTCAGCGCACTGTCGGCGGAATCGCAATATCGACGACGACGTCTTCCGGCGTATCGTCTTCCGGCGGTTCATTCGTTTTCAGCAATTCTCCCAGTCCGCGGCGCAGTGTCGACTCCAGATCGAACTGGATGTAAATTTCCCTGACGATCACCAGCACGACCGGTGCGATCAGAAGACCTGCAATGCCCATGACTGCAATGCCGACAATCATCGCGAGGATGGTGACGATCGGGTGGAGGCGCATGGCGTTGCCGATGATCGGGGGCTCAATCAGATTGCGCACAACGGTCATCACAACGAACAGGATGATGAGGGAAACACCCTGCAGTGTTGCGCCGGACAGAAAATAGTAGGCAGACATCGGCAAAATTACGGCCGCACTGCCCAGGACAGGCATCAGGTCGACGATGGCTACCACGAGTGCCCAGGCTGCGGCATTCGGCACGCCGATGAGCATGAATCCGATCACCGCCTGAATGAATTCAGCGATCATCAGCACGATGTAGCCGCCGAAAAGGCGAAATACGGATTGCGTGACGTTGGAGGCCGTTTTGAACGAGGTGCGGACGATCTTGCGATCGGGCACGATGCGCAGGAAGAATCCGTACAAATTGCCCGAGCGCTTAATGAAGTAGAATCCTGACATGATCGTGACCAGAATCACGAGAAGGGTCAGCGGCAGGCGTCCGAAAACACCGGTGATAAAACCGAGCACTTTTCCGAGCAGGTCCGGCAGCTGTTCCATCGCCTGTGACTGCAGACGGTTCAAGGTGCGCGACAACGACACAACCGACGTTTCGCTGATCAGGCCGCCGCTGCGAGATGCAATCCCTTTTACCCAGGATGTGATCGTTTCGATCAGATTGGCATCGCCGACGATATCAGGAAGCTCGTCGGCTATGCGGCTCAAAAATACAACAAAGGTGCTGACCAGCAGATACAGCAAAAACATTACGATGAGGAACAGCAGCACATAGAGGAACACAGCCACTCGTTTCTTTGCCTTGCCGCCCGACATCGGTGTCGCCTCAGCCACAGTTTTTCGTTTCAGCCAGCCAACACCCTGGAGGACCAGCTCCGAACCCGTGATTGCTGTTCGTGCCAGCACAAGCCCGATAAAAATCGGCATCAGAAAAAGAAATGCCCGCAGGCCGCCGTAGACCAATGCCACCGTCACCGCCACGATCAGAATATATTTTACAATCGCGGCGATCGTAGCCAAATCCCGCTCCTTGCGTCGTTTTATCTGCACCATGCTGTTTCTCCGTTCACACACAGGATTGGACAGGCTGAAAGGCACTGTCCGATTAAGGGCATTGTCATGTTGCAGAGCCGCAATTGGCCGCATCGCAGGGTACGCAGGGCGCAGCCGTTACTGAAGCCGGCATGCCCGAACGATTCGGCGCATTAAAAATGGTACTTGACATGTGATGGCGGAACCGGCTGCGCCGGCTGCTTGCACGATTATGTCAGGGCGATGTTTTTCGTTCCCGCTTGGTCTCGTACAAACGTTCATCCGCCTCTCTGACAGCGGCCTGATAAGCGTTTGCCGTACCGTCAAAGCGGGCATGCCCGGTTGAAACCGTCGGCATGACACCATGCTGGCTGTTTTGCTGTCTGAGTGTGTCGATTCCCTCGTGAAACAGCTGGAGCGCACCCATGATGTAGCGCTCATCTGCATTGTGGCAGACAACGCAGAATTCGTCTCCGCCGACGCGGTAGCAAACGCCCAGTTTTTGAAAGCAATCCCGGATCAGCCTTCCTGTATTTTGCAGGCATGCATCACCCCAATGGTGACCGTAGAGATCATTCGTCATTTTGAATCCGTCGAGATCAAACATAATGACGATGCCGCTGCCGTGATGCCGATGCTTGTTCCAGCGGTCGTAGACGTTGCGGTTCAGCAATCCTGTCAGACCATCCTGTGTCTGCGTCAGCATGCAGAAGTGAGCATAAAACAAAAGTAGACTCAATGTTATGCAAAGCATCGAAGCATGCAGGTTCGGCCAGATCAACTGTACTGTTGTGCCGGCTATGCTGAAGAAAACCAACAGGATGAACGTGCTTTTGGTCACGCACTGGTAGTATTCCATGGCCTTGAACGAGCTGATTATGAGGACGATGTAGGCACTCAGATATGCAGCCACATAGACGCCGAACAGCGGTCCGCGTTCATAGACATCGCTGTTTATGCTGAAGATTAGTCCGGTCCAGGGTGAGCTTGCTGCCAGAATCGCATTAATCCAGGCCGGGATCGTCAGAAGTGATCCGATCCTGCCTCTGCCAACTGAGAACGCTTTCGCCAAAATAATTGCAATAAAGGGTGAGAGCGAAAAGCCGATCACATTCGCGGCAAGCGCGGGGCCTCGGTGTGCAGTCCAGATGTTTTCAAAGATGATGCTGCCCAGCTCTGCCGCCATGACGAGTATCCCAATCAAAGCGGCCAGGGCAAATTGTTTTTTCATGTTGACACTGAACAATACATTGCGCATGGACTCCAGCGCCAGCAGTACCAGCGCGAACGTGCAGATCACGTCTACAGCAATGTAGTTGAGCAACAAATCGTTCAAGTCTATCCGCGCTTTCCTTGTCTGCAGGAAGTTTGCCTGAACTCCTGCATCTTTTTTATGGTATTTCGCACGTTAAATCATGGTTTGTTCTCGTTCTTTTTAACGTGCAGCGCCATGAATGGCATGGCAAGACGTGAATGCCGATAACTTTTCCAAACCGTGGCATGTTCGGTATTCGTGCGGCAGCCGTTGCTGCGCGCATTATTTACTATCCGCAGGCAGAATGCGGAAGTGATTGCGATACAGTTGTATCGCCGCCGCACCGATGAGAATGGCCATACCGGCCAGGGCGGCTGCCTTTGCCGTGCTGTACTGTCCCTCGAAACCTTCCGGTGCATTCAGGAACTGATAGATGCCGAAGTAGGCCCAGGCCACCGGCAGGGGGAAGGCAGCGTTCTTGAGCCGGAGGAGTACGAGAATCACGAGAACCAAAGCGACCGCCAGAATTATGACAGCCCACAGTTCTTCACTCAGCCCAAAACGGTTCCATTCAACTTTGACGAGGGCGGCGGCGATATTGACCACCGTCGCGATGAAAAGCCAGCCGTTGTATATGCCGAAGGCAGCCGGCAGAAGCCATCGTTTGTTCTCGTGAATCTTGAGAAGCTTGCGATTCAGCATCGCCAGCGTGACAACGAATGCCACAATAAACAGCACCGAGATTTCCACCAGGACATACGAAAAGGTGACGATCCACAAGATGTTGAAAATGCTGGAGAGGCGAAATAGGAAACTGATCTCATCGACGGCCTTCTGGTAATAGACGTCGGTCTTCTTGACGATCATGACGATGACCGCAGCAAGCAGCAGCGTATATATCACGCTCCAGATACTGAAAGTCGCGGGGCTTGGCGTGATCAGGGTGACGTAGCGGTCCGATATTTCTTTTTGCGACAGACCATTGATGACGCCGAGTGCACCCAGTGTGTTGACGACAAGGGTGATGGCGAAAATGACGGCGTTGATCCAGGCTTTCTTCGTGCGATCCATGAGCTCCTCCAAACAGGTACTGATCGTGATTAAATACCAAAAACTATTTGCCCGCAAGCTGGGAGCATTCTGCGGATCATCGCGTTGTTTGCACTTCAGATGAGGAGTGCTCCGGCCAACAGGGCAAGTGACAGCAGAAAGGGCAGGTCGAGCGGCCGGTCCGGTTCCTGCGGCAGCGGCTTGTCGCCGACAGCGGAGAGGGCTTCGCGCAGGCGCTCCTTATGCTGATCGTTCCACATGCCGCTCAGGAACACGAATGAGGGCACGCACAGCGCAGCGCCGGAAAGAAGAATAATGAGCGCCAGCTGATAAGTGTTTTCGGCATCGAGCCGGATCTGCCCGAAAAAGATGAGGGACAGCTGCTGCAAAATAGTTGAGCGGAAGAAGCCGGCGAGCAGATAAGCTGACAGGGCGGCGATGGCAGCATAGAGTGAATCCGTGTTCAGGCGGATCAGTGCAAGACAAAAGCCAACCGCGAGCATCGCAGGCAAGAGGTCCGTCGAAGCGAACAGAAGCGCAAAGAAACAGGCGCTGCCGAGCACGGCACGCAGACGGTGCCAGCCGATATCGAGGCACGGCGCGACATAACCGAACGTGAGCAGCGTCAGCGTGGCCGATGAAAGCACGACGCCCAAAACGATGACGAGAAGATGTGCGGGCAGGGTGGATTTCAGGGGGACGATGGCATCCGTTAACAGAGGCGGTACGACGGCGAAGGTCAGATCGGGAAACACGCGTGACATCAGGAGGGAGGCACCGCTTGTCATCAGTGCCAGTGCGACGCCGGTCAGAATCGACAGCGGAATGTAAGCGGATTTATGCCCGGAGCCAAGCACAAAACGCGCGGATGGTTTTTTTGCAAACTGCATCAGGCCGGAAGCCAGCAGCGGGATGAGGCAAATGATAATGAGGTGTTTCAGGGCTGTGGACCAGAGGGCATCCGAGGCGAATGTCGTGCTCGGCCAGACGGACATGGCAAAACGGAAAAGGACCAGCGCCGCAGCTGCGAACAGCGCGGCGATGCCGGTGCTGCCCGTCAGCCGCCGCCGTTCGGACATGTCGAACATGCGCAGGCGCCGGCCGGGCGCATAGAGGCGGAATTTCGTTTTGCCTGACGCTGCCATGGCAGTGATTATAGCAGACCTGTGCGCATGGCTAGGCGGTAAAAACAAACAGCCAGAAAGAGAAACGGCACCAGGCAGATGTGTGTTCTGGCCGGTTCAATGAATGCATTTCGAATCAGCGCAAACATGGCCGCCGCTATGCTGGCGAAAGCCAGAACTGGAAGCAGCGCAACATCGATCCAGAGGTACATGACGGCGATAAGCTTCACGTCACCCATGCCGATCAGGATATGGCCGCGGCGATACCCGGCAGCCGAGACGGCATAAAGTAAAACGATCATGAACAGGATCGGCCACGCGTGAAGGAAGGGGACACCGGCAAGCAGCCTGCGCGGCAGGGCAATCAGAAAAAGGCAGATCTGAAGATCGTCAGGGATTTGGTGCTCGGCGCGATCATTTAGAGCCATCAGCAGCAAGATCAGGGTAAGCAGATTGTCAGCCGTTGAGATCAGCGGGACATCATTTGTGAAGTTGACGCAACATGACATGTTATTTCACGCTCCTGGCTTGACGATACAGACCAAACGAGTAATTTCCCGGTGATATTGTCAGCATGAGTTGTCATACAAAGGCACATATCTGACAAATTAGCTATAAATCCAGGTAGAAAAAAGGCATGTATGTGAAATTTGCTGTTGTGAGTTTGCCTTCGGTCGGCTATAATATCCTGAGTTCGTGCGACAGGGGTTTGTTGATTTATGAATATTGTATTAATGGCTGACAACAGAAAGAACGAGTTATTGGTGAACTTTTGTATTGCCTATCGACAGATTCTTAGTAAACATTCGCTGTTTTCAATTTTTAATACCTCCCGCATGATTGAGCAGGCAGCCGGATTGACCCTTATTTCGTTTCCCACCGAGATATCAGGCACGATTGGACAGCTTGCAGCCAGAGCGAGTTATAACGAGATTGATGCCGTGATCTATCTGAGAGATCCCGGTCTGCTCACGTACGATTCGCCGAATCAGCTGCTGAGAGCCTGTGATACGAACTCCATACCGTTTGCGACCAACATCGCAACGGCTGAGATTCTCGTTCTGGCGATCGATCGCGGCGATCTCGACTGGCGTGAACTGATCCGATGAGATCGGGCTGGATACCGCTTGTCGACAATATCCTCTTCAAATACGCGGACGCGGGCCGACACGCCAGCGTCTATTTCGTTCGCGACAAGGATTTCGTCTGTCTGATCGACCCGTCGGTTGACGAGCGTCATTTGCCGGAAGGCGTGGTGCCGGACATGCTTCTGCTGACGCATGCACACAGCGATCATTTCTGGGCGATTGACGAGTATCGCGACGCCATGGCGATACCGCTTTATCTGCATGAAGCGGATGCGGCCACACTGGCGGATCCGCTCCTGAACGGTTCCGTGCTGTTTGGCCGTCCGCTGGTGCCGGCACCGGCTTCGCATCTGTTCGGCGATGGGGATTCTATTGCGCTGGGCGATACCCTCACCTTGAAGGTTATCCATACCCCCGGACATACGCCGGGCAGCAGCTGTCTGCTGCTGCAACAGACTGATGCACAAAAGCCGCTGGCGCTGATCACGGGTGATACGCTTTTTCCGGGCAGTATCGGCCGCACGGACCTCGCAGGCGGTGATCAGGCGCAGATGGCCGAGAGCCTGCGCGCGCTAAAAACGCTGCTCAAGTCTCTGCCGGCGGATCTGGTGCTGCTCGCCGGTCACGGCCCCGCATCCATGTGCGGGCGCGAACTGCAATACAACCCCTTCCTGAATGCTCCGCACGACTGAACCGTTGCCGCTCGTCGAACGCTGACCGGCGAATCTGAACGGGAGCCTTTGGCAAACGCCGTATCGTATCGGCAAGGAGGATGCGATATGGCTTTTTCATTAGAAGCGATGGTGACCGTGCCGCTGACACTTGTGATTCTTTTGCAGCCTGTCCGATTTGGCCCGGAGACGGGACTCGAAAGCATACGGCAGACAAAAGAGACGCTTCAGATCACGAAAGGGCAGATTAATCCGCCCACATTCTACACGCTGGTGGCCGGCACCGACGGTCTTTCCTCAGTACAGGCCTCGCCGCAGCTGATGATCGAGATCATTGATCTCGTTCAGGATGCCTGGCAGCCGCTCTCCCGGCTTGTCGGCCAATGAAGCGGAAGGACGGCACGATCAGCCTGGCTGCAGCCCTGATCGTGCCGGTGCTGCTGGTTTTTCTGGCAGAGCTTTTTACCTTTGCAGCAAAAGCCAGGCAGGATTGGGAACTCGTTAGAACGGCCGCGGCCGGGGTTGAAGCTGAACTGGCCGGGTACGGGCGCGACCTGCAGCAGATGTTCGGACTGTTTGCCGGTCCGATGGATGGTTCCAAAGCAAAGGCGGCGACGCTTGGCATGTCGTACGGCTCAGGTCTCGTGCGCGTGACGGGAGACAGTCAGCTGAAGGATTGCCTGCAGAGCGAAATATTGAGATATATGAAATTGCGAGCACCGCTTCAGGTGCTCAGTGAGGTCTTGATGCGGCACACCGACACGGCGAGCGGCGGTCAGGTTCCGCTTGATTCACTGGAGTCAAACATCCGCAGCCTGACGAATACCTATGATGTGTCAGCGCCGTACGACCGTCTGATAAACGACATTGATCTGCCTGACAGTGCGCAGCGATCTGAGCTGGAGACCCTGATCGACAAGGAGATCGCGTCTTTGTATGAAGGGATTGTCACCGATCTGATGCCGGCCGATCTGTACCAGCCGGGTGAAGGGGGAGACGCCGACCTGTTCAATCCGGAACACCTGACGAATCTGGGTGCCGCGGTCGACCGCCTCTTTTCCATCACGGATTACGGGGTCTTTGACCGGCTCTACCTCAGCGAATATGCACTTTCTCACTTCCACCATCAGACACCCATCCTGTACAAAGGCATTCGGCGAATCGAGCTGACGACGCCGGACGGGCGTCCGCTGGCGCAATTTCCCGAAAATCGGCGGCTTGAGGTGGAGCAAATACTGATGGGCGGAACGCCGCTGCAGGCGAAGAACAGGACGGCCAATGCGATTCGGGCGATCCGGACCGTGATCCTGCTTGCCAACAATTTCACCGATACATCCAGGCACGGTTCCTACAGAACAAGAGCTGCGATCGTCTCCGGCGTCATTACCGTCGTCAGCTTCGGCACCGTGGTGATCTCGCCGGAGTCGCTGACGTATCTCTTTATGCTCTACGATGCCGTGTCGGAAGCAAAAGGCGATGTTGCGCGTCTGCAGAAAGGCTTCGCCGTGCGACTCTGGCCGCGGACTTCACTTGAACTTTACTACCCCGATTATCTGCGCATGCTCCTTCTCGTACAGCCGGAAAAGCGCCTGACCGACCGCATGTACGAACGGATAGCCGCCGTCTGTCCCGGACCGCACTACACTGGTGTGCAGGTCACGTACGCATCGGATCGACATGAGATTGCTCTGAACGGCTCGTACCGCGGCCTTGACTAGACGGCTGAGACGAGAAGACGGCGGCCTCATGCTGGAGGCGGCTCTGGTGCTTCCCGTCATTTTGCTTCTGGCGTCCTTTTTTCTGGCACAGATCCGCAGTGTGCGATATGAGACGATCGTCGCTTACGCGCTCGATCAGACGGCGGAGGAGACAGCGCTCCTGATCCCGCTCGGCGATGCTGTGCTGGAGGGTATCGGTGCCGGGGATATTGCCGAGTCTTTGGGCGAATGGCTGCCGGGCGAAGCGCTGGCAGATCAGCTGCTCGCGATGACTGCGGATGTGTCCTCATCGCTTCTCTTCGGCCGGTTTATTCACGGGCGTCTCAATTTCTGGCTCGATGAAGCGGGCGCCACATCGGGGTTTTCGTTCCCGCCGTTCGAAAAACGGCTCGGGCTGTTCTGGCAGGATGAGGGCAGCGGCCTTCACCTTTACCTCAGCTATCAGGTGAATACGGCCTTTTTTTCGCGTACGGTGACGGTAAAGTCGCTGGTACCGCTCTGGACCGATGCCCTGGGCGTCAAGCGTGAAGATGGTGAAATCCCTGAGGAAGAGGAAAATTCTTACGACCCGATCTGGTCGCTTTCCAATTTTGACCGCGGCGCCAAATTTCGCGAACTGTACGGTGCCAATCTGCCGTTCTCCTTTCCCGTCGTCGCCGCCCGCAACGGCAGTGAGATTGTCTCGATCAAGAGCATGGACCTGACGGCGCCAAGCTATGCCAGTGCGGTATCGGCTCTGATGCAGATTGAACAGCACGGGCAGGTGCTGTCCGGCTTTAACGGCATCACCTGGGGGGATCACACGATTCTCCCGGGCGACATCGGCAGCCGCAAGCTGCTTCTGATCGTGCCGGAGAATGTACCGGCATATGCCGACAGTGAATTTTTTGCTGAGGCGACGCTTCGCCTTTCCCTTCGCGGGGTGACTCTGGAGATCGCGCGTCACGGGGCGAGCGGACGGTACGCTGACTTGAATGAGCCCCAAAACTAGGGGTATTATGGTCCGTGAACTTGTGAAAGGATGATCCAATGGGATTTCTGAATAAATTTTTCGGCACCTACTCCGAACGTGAGTTGAAGCGTATCAAGCCGCAGGTGCAGGCGGTGCTCGCTCTGGAAGAGGAGTACAGCCGCTTGAGTGAAGAAGATCTGAAGGGCAGAACGGCCCTTTTCCGGGAGCGGCTTGCCGCCGGTGAAGCGATGGACGACCTGCTTCCGGAGGCGTTTGCCGCCGTCCGGGAGGCTGCCTGGCGCGTCCTCGGGATGAAGCATTTCCCGGTCCAGGTCGAAGGCGGCATTGTGCTGCATCAGGGCCGCATCGCGGAGATGAAAACGGGTGAAGGAAAGACGCTGGTGGCGACCCTGCCCGTGTATCTGAACGCCCTGACAGGCGAGGGCGTGCATGTCGTGACCGTGAACGATTATCTGGCCAAACGCGACAGCGAGTGGATGGGCAAAATATACCGCTATCTCGGTTTGTCGGTCGGGCTTGTCGTGCACGGCATGTCGAATGCCGACAAGCGGGCCGCATACAAAAGCGATCTGCTCTATGGAACGAATAACGAGCTTGGCTTCGACTATCTCAGGGACAATATGGTGCACAGCATCGAGGACCGGATGCAGCGCGAGCTCTCGTTTGCCATCGTCGACGAGGTTGACTCGATTCTGGTCGACGAGGCCAGAACGCCTTTGATCATATCGGGACAGGGCAGCGAGTCGAGCGACATGTACGGAAAAGCCGACCAGATCGCGCGCTCGCTGAAGATGAAGCGGATCGTCGAAACAGGCCCCGTGCGCACAGACGAAGAAATGGTTCAGATCTATGGTGACTCCGATTATGTCGTCGATGAAAAGGCGAAGTCAGCGACCCTTACGCCGCGGGGCGTGGCGAAGGTGGAGCGTTTCTTCGGCATCGAAAACCTCTCGGACGAGCAAAACCACGAGATCAATCACCATATCAACAATGCGCTGAAAGCATACGGCACGATGTTCCGGGATCAGGATTACGTCGTGAAGGACGGCGAAGTCATTATCGTCGACGACTTCACAGGACGGCTGATGCAGGGCAGACGCTACAGCAACGGCTTGCATCAGGCGATTGAGGCCAAAGAAGGCGTCAAGATCGAAAAGGAAAACCAGACGCTCGCGACGATCACGTTCCAGAATTTCTTCCGCATGTACAGGAAACTGTCCGGCATGACCGGTACGGCATTGACTGAAGAAGATGAATTCCGCGAAATCTACAAGCTGGATGTGGTCACGATTCCGACCAACATGCCCATGATCCGCGACGACCAGCCGGATGCGGTGTACAAGACACAGCGCGGCAAATTTGCCGCCATCGTATCGGAAGTGGCGCGTGCGCACGAGAAGGGACAGCCGGTTCTGGTCGGTACGGTATCCGTTGAGACGTCCGAGCTTTTATCGCAGCTGTTTACGCAGTCCGGCATCCGCCATAACGTGCTGAATGCCAAGCACCACGAACGCGAGGCTGAAATTGTCGCGCAGGCCGGCCGGCTCGGCGCGGTAACGATTGCGACCAACATGGCCGGGCGCGGAACCGACATTATTCTCGGCGGCAACCCGGAATTTCTGGCCAAGCAGGAAATGCGCAAGCGTGGCTATGACGAAGAACTGGTTGAGCAGTCGACAGCCCTGAATGAAACGGACGATGAGGCCATCCTTGAGGCGAGGCATACGTTCGCCGCATTAAAACAATCATTCGAAGCGTCCATTCTGGATGAGCGAAAGGCGGTTCTGGAAGCGGGCGGCCTCTACATTGTCGGTACGGAGCGCCATGAGTCGAGACGCATTGACAACCAGCTGCGCGGCCGTGCCGGCCGTCAGGGTGACCCTGGCAAAAGCCGGTTCTACCTGTCGCTTGAAGACGATCTCATGCGCCTGTTCGGCGGTGACCGGATCGACCGGATGTTTTCCGCGATCGGGGTTCAGGAAGACATGGAAATCGAGCACGCCATGCTGTCACGTGCCATCGAGACGGCACAAAAACGAGTGGAGGCGAGGAACTTCTCCATCCGGAAGCACGTGCTGGAATATGACGACGTAATGAATCAGCAGCGCAACCTGATTTACGCACAGCGCAAGGAAGTGCTGGAAGGCCGCGATCTGCACGAATACTACCAGCGCATGATCACGGAGCAGATGGAAGAGACGCTGCTCGACTTCATTGCCGGCGAACCGGATGTCAACAAATGGGATATGGTGGCGCTCGATGCCCGTATTCGGGATATCTTCGGGCCGCTCAAGGGACTTTCTGTCCTGAAGAACCCGCCGCCCGATCTGGACGGCAGCACGCTGAACGAGATGCTCGCAAAAGAAGCGCTGGCCGCGCTCGAAGCCAGAGCCGAGGAACTCGGCTCAGACGAGATGCTGCGCGCCGCCGAGCGTTTCATTCTCCTCCAGACGGTTGACCGCCACTGGATGGAGCAGATCGATGCCATGGACGAGCTGCGTGACAGCATCGGCATGCGGGGCTATGCGCAGAAGGATCCTGTGATCGAGTACAAGCGCGAGGGTCTCGCCATGTTTGAAGGCATGACGGCGGAGATCAAGGAGAATGTCGTCCGATTGATCCTCAGAGCCCGCCTCGTCAACGCACCGAAGCGGCCGCAAAGCGGGCCGAAAAATATCCGGACCGGTCGCGGCAGCGAAGGATTCACCGGCGAAGCAGCTGCGCCCGCAGCGGCCGAGAAGCCGGCCAATGTGCCCGCCAGGCGCGGAGCGACGCCGGGACGAAACGATCCCTGCTGGTGCGGCAGCGGCAAGAAATACAAAGCATGCCATCTGCGTTCAGATGAGGAGGGTACTTCATGAGTCATATCTACCTGGGTTGTCACCTCTCCGTTTCGAACGGTTTTCAAAAAATGGCAGAGGAGGCAATCTCGCTCGGTGCGAACGTGTTTCAGTTTTTCTCCAGAAACCCGCGCGGCAGCAAGGCCAAGGCTATCGATCCGGACGATGCGAAGCGCTTCAACGAACTGCGAAAAGCGCATGACTTCGGACCGCCGCTGGCGCATGCGCCGTACACCCTGAACCCGGCCGCAAAAGAGGAGCGCATTCGCGACTTTGCGGCCATGGCGATGTCAGACGATCTCGTCCGCCTTTCGAATTTCCCGGGCACCATGTACAACTTTCATCCCGGCAGTCACGTCGGCCAGGGTGTCGATGCCGGCATAGAACTGATTGCCGCGCTCCTGAACCAGCTGATCACGGCTGACAACAAGACCACGATCCTGCTTGAAGGCATGGGCGGCAAGGGCAGTGAAATCGGCAGCCGTTTCGAGGAGCTCCGCCGTATTATTGACCGAACCAACCACAACGAATACATCGGCGTCTGCCTCGACACGTGCCATCTGTACGATGCCGGCTACGACATCAAAAGTGACCTGGATGGTGTTCTGGACGAATTTGATGCAGTGGTCGGCCTGTCGCGCCTGAAGGCGATTCATCTCAATGACAGCAAGAATGTCAGGGGCAGCCACAAGGACCGCCACGAGAAAATCGGTCAGGGCGAGCTCGGCCTGGAGGCCATTCTGAATGTCATGCGCCACCCGAAGCTTCGTCATCTGCCGTTTTACCTCGAGACGCCGAACGAACCGGACGGCTACAAAGAAGAAATCGCGCTCTTGCGTGCGCATCTCTCGTGACGCCGAAGCGCCGGCCATATTCCGATCTGCCGAAGCTTTTTTTGGGCACCTTCAGCATCAGCGCGATGACGTTCGGCGGCGGCTATGTGATTGTGCCGCTCCTGTCCGACCGATTCGCACGCAAGCTGAACTGGATTGACGAAGAGAGCATGCTCGACATTGTCGCCATTGCGCAGGCTACGCCGGGCGTCATGGCCGTTAACTGCTCGATGCTGATCGGCTGGCGTACGCTCGGGTTTCCCGGAGCTCTGGTTGCACTGCTGGCGACGGTGCTTCCGCCTCTGATTATTTTGTCGATCCTGACGCTCGTTTATGATGCCGTCAAATCGTCCGCGCTGATTCAGGCGATCTTTCGCGGCCTCATGGTCGGTGTGAGCATCATCATCGGGAGCGCCATCTGGTCCATGCAGACGCTTATCCTGAAGCGTCGCCGCATTTTGCCGCCCGTCATCATGGCGATTGCCTTCGCCCTGCATTTTTTCTTCCACATCAACGTGATCTACCTGATCCTCAGCGCCCTGATTCTGGGCGCATTTCTGACCTGGCTTGAACTCAGAAGAGCGGGTGCGCCGTGATGATGTATCTCGAGTTGTTCTGGAACTTTTTTCAGATCGGGCTCTTCAGCTTTGGCGGAGGCTATGCGGCACTGCCCCTGATCCAGAGCCGGATCGTGGAAATGGAAGGCTGGCTCTCGCTCACCGAATTCGCCGACCTGATCGCCATTTCCCAGATGACACCGGGACCGATCGCGATCAATGCCGCGACCTTTGTCGGCACCCGCGTGGGCGGCATAACCGGCGCTTTGGTTGCGACCTTCGGCAATGTCCTGCCCGCTGCAATCATCATTTCGATCCTGGCCTACCTCTACGCAAAATATTCCGAACTCTCCTTTGTCAAAGGCGTTCTGCAGACACTGAGACCGATCGTGGTCGCCCTGATCACCTCGGCAGGTTTATCCATCCTCCTGCTCACACTTCAGACCGATACCGGCGGCTTCGACTGGATCAGTTTGATTTTGACCATCATCATCGCGCTTGGCGTCTTTCTTGTGCAGCGCTTCAAGTGGAGTTCACTGCCCGTCATGCTGACGACCGGTGCGCTGGCCGGGGTGCTGTATCTTTTAGGGGTACGGTTTTAGAGTAACGCTTCGCAACGTTACACGTCGACGCTGCTTTGCTTATGCAATTTCCGACATTTCCCTTGCTTTTATGTCCTGTTATCTATTTAATATGTTCAGCAAGTGCATATTTTATGTGCACTTTACGTGATATCTGTCATGTTTCAGTATGGAGGGGGTACTCATGGCACAAATAGCTGACATCATCAAGTATGAGGGCGATAACACGACCTTTATCTGGAAACACCCCAGTGAAAATTTCAATAGTCTGACGCAGCTGATCGTTCATGAGAGCCAGGAAGCGATATTTTTTTATGAACGGGCAGGCTTTGGATCTGTTCGGTCCGGGCCGTCACACGCTGGAAACGCAGAATATCCCCATTATTGGGAGAGTTTTTCATCGGGTAACCGGTGACAAAACGCCGTTTCACTGCCATGTCTATTTCATCAACAAGGTGGAGCAGATGTCGCTTAAGTGGGGCACCGACTCAAAGATCCAGTATGTTGAACCGACTTATGGTTTCCCGATTTCCATCGGGGCATCCGGCGAGATGAGCCTTCGTGCGGACGACAGCCGCAGACTGCTTTTGAAGCTGGTCGGAACCGAGAGTTATCTCGGGCAGCAAAAGCTCGTGTCGCTGTTTCGCGCATTCCTGATGACAAGGGTCAAAACGTATATGGCTCAGGTGATCAAAACGAATGCGATCAATATTTTTGAAATTGACGAGAATCTGACGCTGTTCTCAGACAGCATCAAAAAGCTGCTGATGCCCGATTTTGCCGATTACGGCGTTTCGCTTGAGCGTTTTTTCGTCACCACGATCGTCAAGCCGGATGGCGACCGGCAGTATGAGAAATTCAAGGAGCTGCATTTCCGACAATACGCGGATATTGCCGAAGCGAATCTGCGTCAGCGGACAGATATCATTTATGCGCAGACCGATGCGCAGAAAGTTATCATCGATTCGCAGGCACAGGCTGCCAAACGGGCGCAGGAAGGGTACACGTATGCGCAGGAACGCGGTTATGACGTTGCCGAGATGGTGGCGCAGAATGAGGCGGTCGGCCAGTTCACCAATATGGGGGTCGGACTCGGCACGATGGCCGGTGTTGGCGGCGCGGTAGGCGGACTCGTCGGCGGTGCGGTCAATAACGCCTTGAATACGGCGGAACAACCGGCAGCGCAGACACAAAAAACGGCATGTCCATCATGCGGTTCAGTGTTGCCGGAGGGTGCCCAGTTCTGTCTCGAATGCGGTGAAAAGGTCAATCTGGTACCGGACAACATGGTTTTGTGTCCTGGCTGCAAGAAGATGGTTATTAAGGGCAAATTTTGTCCCGAGTGCGGTCATAGATTAGTCAGAGCGTGCCCGCAATGCGGGAACGACGTTCCCGACGGCGCTAAGTTCTGCCTTGAGTGCGGCGAAAAGCTTTAGAGGAGGGATGTCCGGATGAAGAAGTATTTCAAATTTTACCTGATTGCCTGGGTCATTCTGCTGGCCATATTCAACCTGATTGTTTTCCTGACGCCGACTGAACTTGCCGGCATGAACAAGTTTGGGGGCGCGTTCTGGCCGGGCTATGCCCTTATTACCCTGGCACTGATCGGTCAGCTTGTGTGTGCCTTTTTTGCGTTCAGAACGGATCGGCTGGACAAGGTGTTTCTCAATCTGCCGCTCATCCGGATCAGCTATCTGACGCTGATCGTTTCGGTGATTGTCGGTATTGCGAGCATGGCCATCCCCGATCTGCCTGTTTGGGTTGGCATCGTCGCCTGCCTGCTGATTCTCGGATTCAGTGCCTTGGCGGTTATCAATGCCGGTGCCGCTGCAGCGCTGATCGGTGACGTTGATGCAAAGGTAAAGGCCAAGACCTTTTTCATAAAATTACTCACGGCTGATGCCGAGAGTCTCATCGCAAAAGCCGACAATGATGAGGCAAGGTCAGCGGCGAAAAAGGTGTTCGAAGCGATCCGCTACAGTGACCCCATGTCAGATGATGCGCTTGCCGGCCTGGAATCCGAAATAGCCGAGAAATTCGCTTACTTCACAACGGTTATACGCTCTGGTGCCGACAATAGCGCACAAGCGGCGGACGAAGTGATCCGCCTGGTGAGTGAGCGGAACATCAAGTGCAAAATGCTGAAGTAAGAGATAACCAAACAACCATCGGGAGGCAGTGAGACGTGACGATATTCAAATGCAAGATGTGCGGCGGCACACTGGAATTCAATCCGGGGGATACGGTTGCTGTCTGTGACAGCTGCGGAACGAAGCAGACGCTGCCGAAACTGGACGATGACCGGCGAGCGAATCTGTATGACCGGGCCAACCATTTTCGCCGCAACAATGAATTTGACAAGGCGATGGGGATTTACGAGCAGATCCTCACTGAGGACAGCAGCGATGCGGAAGCGTACTGGTCCATTGTGCTCTGCCGCTATGGGATTGAATACGTGGAGGATCCGGCAAGCCGCCGTCGTGTGCCGACCGTCAACCGCGCACAGTTCACCTCAGTCTTTGATGATGACAATTACAAATCAGCCCTTCAGTTTGCCGATGCGGGCCAGCGCGAACTATATGTAGAAGAGGCCGGCACGATCAATGCGATCCAGAAAGGGATTCTCGCCATTTCTCAGAAAGAGGAACCGTTTGATGTCTTCATCTGCTACAAGGAGACGGACGAGCACGGCCGGCGAACACCGGACTCGGTTTTGGCGAACGATCTTTACCATCAGCTCAGCCATGAGGGCTTCAAGGTCTTCTTCTCGCGCATCACGCTGGAGGACAAACTCGGCACCGCATACGAGCCGTATATCTTTGCTGCCTTGAATTCGGCAAAAGTCATGGTCGTACTGGCGACGAAGCCGGAGTACTTCAATGCGGTCTGGGTGAAGAACGAATGGAGCCGTTATCTCGCGCTCATCCGAAACGGCGAAAAGAAGATACTCATACCGGCTTATCGCGACATGGATCCGTATGATCTTCCGGAGGAATTTTCGCACCTTCAGGCGCAGGATATTTCGAAGCTCGGGTTCATGCAGGACCTGATCCGGGGCATCAAGAAGATTACGGCCGACAGCACACCCGCAAACGTACGTGAGACGGTTGTGGTCAACGGCAGTGGCAGCATCGACCCGCTCCTGAAACGCGCCTTCATGTTCCTTGAATACGGCAACTGGGACGAAGCTGATGCGTACTGTGAGAAAGTGCTTGACCAGGATCCGGAGAATGCTCAGGCATATCTCGGCAAGCTGATGGCGGAACTGCAAGTTCACAAACAAGCCGATCTGAAGGAGTGTGCCGAGCCTTTTGATAATTTTAACAATTACGGTATAGCGTTACGTTTTGCCGATGATGCCTTGCGAACGAAATTGACTGGTTACATCGATCACATCAATGAGCGCAATGAAAATGCCCGTTTAGAGAACATATACACCACAGCGCTGACAGCGATGAATCGCGCGCACTCGGAAAATGAGTTCAACGCTGTGGCATATACATTCGCGTCGATCCCGGAGTATAAAGATGCGTTGGCATTGCAGCAGGTATGCAAAGAGAACGCGGAGATAGCCCGAAAAGATGCTGTTTACCAGGCTGCCATACAAGCCATGCGCGGAAGCGTGCGTGGCGGAAATAGTGTAGAGCGATACTTTACGGTTATTCGTCAACTGGAGACCATTTCCGGCTGGAAGGATGCCGATGAACAGATCAATGTCTGCCGGGCAAGAATTGAAGAAATAAAGGCAAAGGAAGAAGCGGATCGCATTGCTGCAGAACGGCGTGCGAAACGAAACAAGCGGATTCTTGCCTGGACTGGCTCCCTTGTTGCCATTGCAGCCGCGATTGCCGTCCTTCTGATTACCGTCATCTTTCCAATGATCAAGTATAACAACGCACTGGCGCTGATCGAAGCAGAAGACTACGACAATGCCTATGCGCTTCTGACAGAACTTGGTGAATACAAGGACAGCGCCCAACTGATATATGAGAGAGCGCTGTCGCTGATCGAGGCGGAAGAATTCGCCAATGCCTATGCGCTTCTGACGGAACTTGGTGAATACAAGGACAGCCAGGCGAAACTTGCCGAGATTCAAATTACACTCATTGCCGGAGCGGAAGTTGGTGACACGGTATACTTCGGTGCGTATGAGCAAGACAATGATACAGGCAATGGCAAGGAAGGGATTGAATGGCAAGTCTTGGCGAAGGAAAACGACCGTGTTCTGGTGATCAGCAGATATGGTTTGGATTGCAAACAGTACCATCCGGAACTCACAGGAGTGACGTGGGAGACGAGCGCTATACGCCAGTGGCTTAATGAAACCTTTATGAACACCGCCTTCAGCGCGGAAGAGCAGGTGTATATACCAACCGTCACACTTGCGAATCCGAACAATGCAAGATATGGAACAAGAGGTGGCAACAACACAACGGATCAGATATTTTTGATGAGTATTGATGAGGCGGAACAATATTTCCCAACGAAGAATGCACGGCAAGCATTTCCCACGGTGTATGCCACAGCGCAAGGTGCCTATGTATCGGATCGTGGCACCTGTTGGTGGTGGCTTCGGTCGCCCGGCTTTAGTGGCAACATTGCTGCATACGTCAGTACGGACGGCTCCGTCTACAACTTTGGCTATGGTGTCTACAATACTTATGAAGCCGTTCGCCCCGCTTTTTGGATTGATGTTTCAAATCTGCAATCATGAATCTTCAAATCAAGGTGCGCAAGCGCAAAAATTAGCGGTTAGTGCACAAGTTGGCGGGCTATCGCCCCGCCGCAGGCGGGGCGGAAATTTGGGGGAGGAGCGTTTTTGGATGCAGAGGCAGCCAAGCGAATTAATCGTCGTTACGAAAGCAAAGGACTTGTGTGCTTATGTTATGGCGGTTACGCAAAAATCGCCAAAACACTTTCGCTTTACTTTCGTCAGTCGCATGCAGAATTTGACGCTCAGTGTTATCGAGAACATTTATAGAGCGAACGATACGTTCATTACCAAAGAGAATGCTGCGGCATGTGAAAAGAGACTGGAATATCAGCACAAGGCGCTGACGGATTTGAAAATTTCCGGGTACTTTTCGCTACTCGCTTTTGAACAGGGCTGTATCCTCGCAAAACAATACGAGCAGATATCAAGGCAGGTCGCAGATTGTCAAAATCTGCTCGGTGCGTGGATCAACAGCGACAGAAAGAGATTGCAGTCTTAGCGGGCTTTAATCCGGGGATTCGATTGAATGGGTGGTTTGGTGGTGGCTTCGGTCGCCCGGCAATAATGACAACAATGCTGCAAACGTCAATACGGACGGCTCTGTCAACAACAATGGCAATAATGTCAACAATACTAATGAAGCCGTTCGCCCCGCATTGCTCTCATGTGTGCCTGAAGCCTTACCGTAAGTACGGAGGCCCGTGCAGAGAGCAAAGGAATCGAATTCCCTCCCGGTTTTTGGATCGGGAGAACACTTTTCGGCGGCAGGACCTTACGCGTTCGTTTTCGGTCCTTACGGTGGGGTGTCCTTGTGCACAGGGGCATTTCACCCCGCTGATGCGTTAAGGATCTATGCGTGAGTGAGTACGAGAGAATATGGGATTTCATGAATCTTTATCAGGCGCATAAGACAGCACGCAAAGGCAAGAGATCAACGAAAGAGGTCATTGAGTTTGAACTTGATCTTGCCGGCAGCTTGTCCAGTCTGTCCGATTCATTGCAGCAGAAAACATACTCGATTTCCGGTTATTACCGTTTCTTTGTGCATGAGCCGAAGGAGCGGCTTATCCATGCATTGCACTATAAAGACCGTGTTGTTCAGCATTGCCTTTGCGACGAAGTACTTGGTCCTTTGCTCGATAAGAAACTGATCTATGATAATGCCGCCTGCCGCATCGGCAAAGGAAACCATTTTGCGCTTGCGCGGGTATCAGGATTCCTGCGCGAGTATTACAACCGGCACGGGGCTGCAGGCTATGTTCTGAAATGTGATGTTCGAAAGTTTTTTGATCATATCAGCCATGATGTGCTTAAGGCAAAATTGCGAAGAGTTATTGCAGATGATGATGTGCTAAGCCTTCTGTTTATGATTATTGACAGTTACGAAACCGAGCCGGGACGTGGCCTTCCGCTTGGCAATCAGACGAGTCAATGGTTTGCCATCTATTATCTTGACGGATTTGACCGGCTGATCAAGGAGGATATGCGCATTAAGTATTATTCCCGCTATATGGATGATTGCGTGATCATTCACGAGGACAAAGCTTATCTGCAAAATGGCCTTGTCCGCCTGCGCACCTATTTAGGGGAGGAGCTGAAACTGGAATTCAACGATAAAACGCAGATATTCCCGCTCCGTCAGGGCGTGAATTATCTGGGATTTCATGTTTTTCTGACCGATTCCGGCAAGATAGTAAAGCGAGTCAGGCAGAGCACGAAATGCAAATACCGCCGCAGATTGAAATATATGTGCACGGCATATGCCTCAGGATTGATGGATTATGAAGACATACAACGTGTTCTGGCAAGTTACCATGCTCACTTGAGTTTCGGTCATACCTATCGCTTGCGGGAAAGAGCATTGTCCAGATTTGTATTAAAAAAACAGGAAATTGACAGCAATCCCAGCACTGTTATGCGGCTTTGATCAGACCCTGCGATTTCACGCTGGTTCGGACAACCTGGACGCGGTCAGCTTCGCTCTGAAGTCCGAGTGCGGAAGACGAATGCCCCCTTATTGAAACTGCACCGCAAGAAAGCAAAATTTGTGAATTAAAAAATGCCGGGAGTTTTTCAACTGCCGGCATTCTTGTCTTGGAGCCGAAGGTGAGAGTCGAACTCACGACCTATTCATTACGAGTGAATTGCTCTACCACTGAGCCACTTCGGCGCGACAGAAGTTATAGTAGCAACGAAAAGTCCGCCTGTCAACGCCTCGTACCGATCGTACAGTCAGCGGCTGAACACGTATCCCGTCATGGACAGGGAGCCCATCTGACGGACGCGGTTGACGACGTCAATACGGTCTTCACTGTCGACCATGCCGAGTACGTAAAGCAGCGGAATGTAGTGATCTGTGGTCGGTACGGCGTAGCTTCCGTCCGGATGGGACTGGTAGTCTGCCAGCGCGGTGAAGTCGCGGGCACGAATCCGTTCTTCCACCCAGTCATCGAAGCGGTTGGCAGCCTCGGTGCCGTCCGTGCGGTTCCATTCCACGCGGCGCAGATTGTGGACGATATTGCCGCTGCCGAGGACGAGGCAGCCTTCATCTCTGAGCGGTTTCAGTTTTCTGCCGATGTCGAGCAGGGTCGTTCTCGGGGCCCCCATGTTTATCGCGAGCTGAACGACCGGGATGTCCGCATTGGGGAACATGTGAACGAGGACGCTCCAGGTGCCGTGGTCGATGCCCCAGCTGTCGTCGATTTGGATGTCGTCTTTCAGCAGTGTCTGGACGCGTTCGCTCAGTGTCTTGTCGCCTTTTGGTTCGTAGCGAACCTCATACAGGGCCTGGGGAAAGCCGTACATGTCGAAGATCTGGTTCGGTTTTTCTGCCGATTGAACGCGGTTTGAATTGCCAAACCAGTGCGCGGAAATAGCCAGGATTGCCTTTGGTTTGGGGATATTCCGGCCGATCCGCTCCCAGGTTTTCGTGATGTCGTTTTGCTCAATCGCGACCATGGGGCTTCCGTGTCCCAGGAAAATGACGGGCATGACTGACATCGATTTTCTCCCTCAGCTCAGTACTGCGTGTGCCGCAGCCAGCCCCTCGATTATCGCAAGGTTTTGCGGGCATTTGCTTTCGCAAATGCCGCAGGCAATGCATGCCGACTGGTCGGTCCCTTTGGCCATGAGCTCTGCGTACGCCTTGCGCGATCCTTCGAGATCGTCGAAGAGGGTGATGTTGTTGTACAGTGCCAGAATGCGCGGAATACTGACGCCTTCGGGGCAGGGCAGACAGTACTCGCAGCCGGTGCAGCCAATCTTTATTTTGCTCCGGTAGAGCGTTTGTACTTCTTTGATCACCGCCAGATCTTTCTCCGTAAGCGGGGTGAGGCGATCAAAGATCTGCAGGTTATCGTCAATCTGTTCTTTTGTGTTCATGCCGGACAGGATGACTTTAACTTCCGGACGGTCGGCGACGAAGCGAAATGCCCATTCGACGGGAGAGCGTTTTTGCGGTGCCGCTTCCCAGACAGCGCGGATATCGGCCGGGATCTTGTCTGCCAGGCGGCCGCCGCGGAGCGGTTCCATCACGATGACATCGATGCCGGCTTCTTTGGCCAGCCTGATGCCCTCTTGCCCCGCCTGGTAATTTACGTCCAGCAGGTTGTACTGAACCTGGCAGACATCCCAGTCGTACGCGTTCAGGATGGTCTTGAACACCGGCAGCTCGTCGTGGAAGGAAAAACCGGCATAGCGTATCCGTCCGTCCGCTTTGGCGCGGTCCAGAAAGGCGAGCACATTCAGTTTGCCGAGCTTCTGCCAGAGATCACTGTAGAGGGAATGCACGAGATAGTAATCGACGTGATCCGTCTGCAGCTTGGTCAGCTGCTCATTCAGAATGCGGTCAAAGTCATCTTCCGTTTCAACTTCCCAGCCCGGAAGCTTGGTAGTCAGGATGACCCTTTCGCGGTATCCGTCCTGCAGCGCCATGCCGACCGCGATCTCGCTCTCCTTGCGGTGATAATTGTAAGCCGTATCGATGTAGGAGATGCCGCCGTCGATGGCATGGCGTATCAGGGCGACGGCATCCTGCAAAAGCAGTTTGCCGTCGCCGTCAGCCGGCATGCGCATGCAGCCCATGCCGAGCAGTGATGTTTCCAGATTGGTTTTTGTCAACTGCCTTTTTTGCATCGTGCCGTCCTTATTTTTTCAGCAGGGCTCTGGCTTTGTCAGCAATATTTTCCTTCGTGAATCCATACGCTTCGAAGAGCAGGTTGCCCGGCGCCGAGGCACCGAAACGGTCAATGCCGTGCACGCCCCCGTTCAGACCGACATAGCGGTACCACGGCATGGTGGCAGCGGCTTCCACCGCAAAGCGCTTTGTCAGCGACGGCGGCATCACGGAGTCTTTATATTCGTCAGTCTGCGCTTCGAATACTTCCATCGAGGGAACCGACACGACGCGCACCTTTGTGCCGTCCTTGCGCAGCAGTTCGGCCGCATCAAGACAGAGCGACACTTCGGAACCGGACGCGAGGAGCATCAGGTCGGGGTCTTTGTCGTCCGAAATCACATAGGCACCCTTCAGCGTGCCGTCCACGCTGCCGCTAATATCCGGCAGGCTCTGGCGTGTCAGCACGAGGCAGGTCGGTCCGTCGTTTTCGAGGGCATGACGGTAGGCGGCCGCCGTTTCTTTGCCGTCGGCCGGTCGGTACACGGTCATGCCGGGGAGGGAACGGAGCATGGCGAGCTGTTCGATCGGCTCATGCGTCGGGCCGTCTTCACCGACACCGATGCTGTCATGCGTCAGAATATAGATGAGGCGCGCCTTCATCAGGGCTGACAGGCGCATGGCCGCCTTCATGTAATCCGAGAAAATGAAGAACGTCGCCACGTAAGGGCGGACGCCGCCGTGCAGTGCCATGCCGTTGCCGGCGGCAGCCATGGCGAATTCACGCACGCCGAAGTGGAAGTTGCGTCCTGCGTAGTTGTCCGCCGTGAAGGAATCGGCGCCCTTGATCTCGCTGTTGTTCGACGGAGACAGGTCGGCGCTGCCGCCGATCAGGGAGGGGATTTTGCCCGCCAGGTGATTCAGGACCTGCCCGGACAGCTGCCGTGTGGCCGCTTTGCCGCCAATGCTGTAGAGGGCCTCATCATCAAGATCCGGCAGTTCGTTCTTCAGCGCAGCCACGTACGCGCGCGCCTTGTCGGGATGCGCCGCTTCGTATCTGGCAAATAAATCGTTCCAGACAGCTTCCGCCTGGCCATGTTCCTCCCGGCTTGCCGCAAACCACTGTTTCGCCTCGTCCGAGACAAAGAACGGTTCATCACTGTCAATGCCGAGTGCACGTTTCGTCGCGGCCACACCGTCTGCGCCGAGCGGCGATCCGTGGGTCGCTGCCGTACCGGCCTTCGGAGAGCCGTAACCAATGACGGTCGTCACCTTGATCATGGTGGGGCGGGCCGTTTCTGCTTTCGCCGCTTCGATCGCCTTGCCGATTGCCGCTGTGTCTTCGCCGTCATGAACTGTCAGAACCTGCCAGCCATATGCTTCATACCGTTTCGCTACATCTTCGCTGAAGGCCAGATCGGTGCCGCCTTCAATCGTGATGCTGTTCGAATCGTACAGCACGATCAGCTTGCCAAGCTTCAAATGGCCGGCAAGCGAAGAGGCCTCACCAGAGACGCCTTCCATCAGGTCGCCGTCCCCGCAGATGACGAACGTATGGTGGTCAACGACAGGAAAGTTCTCTTCGTTGTAAACGGCGCCCAGGTGCGCTTCGGCCATAGCCATGCCGACGGCCGTGGCGAGACCTTGCCCGAGCGGTCCGGTGGTCGTTTCGACACCGATCGTGTGGCCGTACTCCGGATGTCCCGGAGTCTTGCTGTCCAGCTGCCTGAACTGCTTTAAATCGTCCAGCGTCAGTCCGTAACCGAACAGATGGAGCAGGGAATAGAGCAGCATGGAGCCGTGCCCCGCCGACAAAACGAAACGGTCGCGGTTCGGCCAGTCCGGATTGGCGGGATTGTGTTTCAGGTGATTGGCAAACAGTTCAACCGCCATCGGTGCGGTGCCGAGCGGCATCCCGGGATGTCCGGAGTTGGCCGCCTGAACGGCGTCGATGGAAAGGGCTCTGACGGCATTTATCGGTGCTTTCGGTGTTGACATATAGGCTCCTTAAATTACATAAAAATTTTCAAATAATATAAAGTACGAGATCATTGTAGCGAAGATCGTCATTGACTGCACCCAAGAAAAAACTCCGCCGTGAAGCGGAGTTTTTGAGTACATTCAAATGTGAATGATCAGTTGATAAAAGGAATCGGTTCCGGCGTAAAGACGCGCGTACCGAGTTTTGCATCGAAATGCATGAGCGCTGCCGCGTGACCGTGTGCACATTCGACACCGAGGATATTGTCCTTCTGGTTTTCCTCTTCTTCCACCTGCTCCATCACGTACCAGTCAAGGAACTTCACAGAAGAGTAGTCTTTTGCTTCCATAGCCGCCGTGACGATTTCGTTGATCGAGGCCGTGATCAGCTCTTCATGGGCGAGCGCTTCCTGAAACACACTGAGGATCGAGTCGAAATCTTTTTTCGGCTTTTCGAGGACCTCAAGTTCAACCGGCTCACCGACGCGCCGGAGATACTGGACGATTCCTTCGGCGTGGTTCAGTTCTTCGCGATACTGCACGAACATCCAGTGCGATGCACCGACATAGTCATTTTGCAGCAGCCACTCGGCCATGGCCAGATAGAGGAACGCGGAGAAATACTCCATATTGATTTGCTTGTTCATTAATCTTGCGACATTGGCATTCATTAAATAAATTGCTCCTTTCGAAACTGTCAATGGCTCATATTAGCATATTCTTGAGCTTCGATTCACCCGTTGATGTTACCGTTGAGCGATTTTGGCACCGGTTTTTGAAACGCCGTGCGACAGGAATCTCAGTGCATTCTTTTATTGCTATGCGAGATTATTTTATGTAATGTGAAAAAAATGGATCAGAGGGCAAAAGCACATGGAAGAGAGCTCGTACAGGCAGGCCTACGGAGACTTAAAGCGGCACCAGCGTTTGCTGGCAGGAACCAGCGAGACGGAGCGAAACCGAATGCTTCAGGCTGTCGCCTTGAAACTCGAAACTTCACAAGGAGAAATCCGGGCGTCGAACGAACAGGATATCGAATCGGCTCACGCTGACCGCGTTGCCGAGCCCCTGATCCGACGCCTCGTGCTTGACGAGCACAAGCTGGCCGCTGTATGTGCCGGTGTCAGACAAGTCGCCCGGCTGCCCGATCCGATCGGAGCAGTCAGGGAGCGCCGTCT
>DUPJ01000151.1 GCA_012838355.1 Clostridiaceae bacterium | reverse complement strand
TCCCGCAGGCGAGCGGGTCCGCTTTCGCTTCGCCCTGGCGGGCGGCATCACGGCCGGTCTCGGCTGGCTTCTGGTTTCCTCGGGGTTCCGCTTTTATGTGAACCGCTTTGCCAACTATGCCAGCACCTACGGATCGCTCGGCGGTATCATCGTTTTGCTGATCTGGCTCTACCTCAACTCAGTGATCATCATGGTCGGGGCGGAGGTCACGGCGGCACTTGTTTATCAGTCGGATGCACGGCAAAAAGCCCCTGATGCCGGCGCCTGAATGTGGTTAATTGCCCAGTTTGCCCTCGCTAATCTGCAGTTCTTCCGTAAAATTAAACAAACAGCTGACCATGTATTATGTTACACTTCTTGGTAATAGCGGTTGAAAAAACTGCACTATTTCAGGAGGAAGCTGCAAATGAAAAAAATTCTTTCCATCGTCCTTTGCCTTGTGTTGCTGCTGTCGTTGATGGCTACAACGGTATTCGCAACAGAAGCCGAAGAAACCGAAGTGGAACTGCTCCCCAATCAGTTGGCGGAAGGTGAACCGACGGGCATGGACCCGGTCGCACTTGAAGACATCAAAATCGGGTTTGTGCATATTTCCGACCCGAGTGATCAGGGTTATACGTACAACCATGACCTCGGCACACAGCACATGGCCGAAACCCTGGGCCTCTCCGAAGATCAGATTGTCAACAAGTTCAATGTACCGGAATCGGCAGAAGCTGCCACCGCCATGCGCGAACTGGCTGAAGACGGATGCCACATCATTTTCTCGACCAGCTTTGGTTTTGAAGACTATGCCATCGAAGTGGCGGCTGAATATCCGGAAATTGAATTCTGCCACGCCACCGGCTACCAGGCTTCATCAACCGATCTGCCGAACATCCATAACTATTTCGGTGCCATCTATCAGGCGCGCTACCTCTCCGGTATTGCGGCCGGCCTGAAAACCGAAACGAACCTGCTCGGTTATGTCACGGCCATGCCGTTTCCCGAGTGCATCAGCGGCTTTAACGCCTTCTATCTGGGTGCCAAAAGCGTGAACCCGGACGTCGAGATGCTCGTCATGTACACGATGTCCTGGAATGATCCGACCAAAGAAGCTCAGGTCGCCCAGGCTCTGATCGACCAGGGCTGCGACGTCCTCGGACAGCACTGTGACTCCACGGCTCCGGCCACAACGGCTCAGGCCAATGGCGTCTGGCACGTCGGCTACAACTCCGACATGATCGATGCGGCTCCTGAAGCATCGTTGACCTCTGCCGTGTGGGATTGGTCGCAGTATCTGATCTACGCGGTCGAACACCGTGTGGCCGGCACCGCGATTGCCCTCGACTGGAGCAAAGGTCTGGCTGAAGGTGTCTGCGACATCTCAGCACTGAACGAAGCCATCATTGCCGACGGCACGGTTGAAGCGATCGAAGAAGCCAGAGAAAGAATTCTCTCCGGCGAATGGGACGTCTTCACGGGTCCGCTGCTGGACAACGAAGGCAACGTGGTGGTCGAAGAAGGCGTGACCTTTGTTGAACCCGCTTCGGCTCCGAGCTTTGGTCACATTCTTGAAGGCATTACCGTTATCGAATAATCTTTGTCAGGTAATCATGAAGGAGCCGCCTGCAGGCGGCTCCTTTTTAGAAGTGTCCCTGATCCGGTTCCGCCCCCCCTCTGCGATGCATGGCGGAACCGGTGTTTTCGTGAACGGGACAAAACAGAAAGAGGCAATCTCGTGACCCAAGAAGATAAACTGGCCATCCGCATGCGTCACATCTCGAAGTCTTTTGGAACGGTCGTCGCGCTTGACGCCGTCGATTTCGAGCTGAAAGAAGGGGAGATTCATGCGCTGCTTGGCGAAAACGGAAGCGGCAAAACGACGCTTATGAACATTCTGTCCGGCATCTATTACCCGGACGACGGCGACATTGCCATCATGGGGCAAGACGTCGCCATCTGCTCCCCGAAGGATGCGTTTAATCTCGGTATCGGCATGATCCATCAGCACTTCAAGCTGGTCGACGTACTCAGCGTGGCGGAGAATATTGTGCTCGGCCTGCCGCCGTCCGAAGAGACAAAGAGGAAGCGGCTGAATCAGACGATCCGCGATATCGCCGATCGATACGGGTTTGACATCAAGCCTGAAAGCAAAATCTACGACCTGTCCGTATCGGAAAAACAGACCGTGGAAATCATCAAGGTTCTGTACCGCGGTGCCAATATGCTCATATTGGATGAACCGACCGCCGTGCTGACACCGCAGGAAACGGAGAAGCTGTTTGACATCCTGCGCGCCATGAAAGCCGACAACAAGGCGATCGTGATCATCACACACAAATTGAATGAAGTGCTTGCCGTTTCTGATCGCGTCACCATCCTGCGCAAGGGACAAAAGATTGACACGATTCCGACTGCAACGGCAAACCGGCAGATTCTGACCGAGATGATGGTCGGACGTAAAGTTGATCTGCAGATTGAGCGTCCCGAAGTGACGGAGCGCAAGCTGATGCTTCAGGTTAACCAGCTTACGGCACTTGGCCCGGACGGACGCAAGATGATTGACCGCATATCATTTGATGCATACGGCGGTGAAATACTTGGCGTTGCCGGCATTTCGGGCAGCGGCCAGAAGGAACTGTGCGAAGCCATCGCCGGTCTTTGTCCGGTCGTTGGCGGATCGATTCTGTTTGAAACGAAATTGAACGGTGTGGACGTGGCTGAAAATCTCGTCGGCCAGACGCCGGAAGCCATAATAAGAAAGGGAATTTCGCTGGCTTTTGTGCCGGAGGATCGCCTCGGCATGGGGCTCGTTGCCTCTCATGACATGATCGACAACGTGATGCTGAAAAATTATCGCGACCACAAGGGACCGTTCGTGGACCGGCAAACGGCCAGAGAGGCTGCTGAGGAAATGGTGGATGCGCTCGAAATTGTGACGCCGGGCGTCAGGACACCGATCCGGCAGCTTTCGGGCGGCAACGTCCAGAAGGTGCTCCTCGGCAGAGAAATTCGCAGCAATCCGCAGATGCTGATGGTTGCCTACCCGGTCCGGGGACTCGATATCAACGCATCATTTACGATCTACCGGCTCCTGAACGAACAAAAGATGAAAGGTGTTTCCGTGATCTTTGTGGGTGAAGATCTGGACGTTCTGATGGAAATCTCCGACCGTCTGCTTGTTTTGTGCCACGGCCGGATATCGGGTATCGTCGATCCCAGAACCGTGACCAAGGAACACGTCGGACTTCTCATGACCGGCGGCCACGATGAGGAGGTGGGTGCATGAGTGACTATGCCAGCTGTGAAATCAAACGACCGCTCGTGCGCATGGTGCGTCGTCCTGCGGCATCCCTGGCGCATCGCACCATCGTTTACATAATCGCTCTGATTGGTGCACTGCTGACCGGCGCGCTGCTCATCTGGATTCTGGGACACAACCCGATCGATGTGTATGTCTCGATGGTCCGGGGAACGTTTGGCAAGCGAATATCCTTCAACGAAACGGTGAAGGTGACGGTGCCGCTTCTCGTCACCGGTATGGCGGTCGCAATCGCCTTCCGCATGCGCTTCTGGAATATCGGTGCCGAGGGACAGATCCTGATCGGCGGCGTCGCTGCGACTAGCGTCGTCGTTTACGGCCAGGCCATCCCGCAGGTTCCGAAGCTGATCCTCATGTCCCTCGTGGCCATGCTGGCGGCCGGACTGTATGCGGCGATCCCTGCCTTCTTCAAGGCCAAGTGGGATACGAATGAGACGCTGTTCACGCTGATGATGAACTATATCGCGCTGAAACTGATTATGTACCTGCAGTATCAGCCGGGGTGGCAGGCGGATCGGACCACATTCCCGAAAATCCGGTCGTTCACGCCGGATGCACGGCTGCCGCGTGTGATGGGTATCCACATTGGCTGGATCATCGCGCTGGTGCTGGTCGTGATTTACTTTATCTACGTCAAAAAGACGAAGCACGGCTACGAAATCTCGGTCGTCGGTGAATCGATGAATACGGCGCGGTACGGCGGCATGAATGTCGGCCGTATCCTCATCCGAACGATGTTCATCTCCGGTGCCCTGGCCGGTCTCGTCGGCTTTATCCAGACATCCGGCGCGGACGGTACTCTGACCGAAAGTACAGCCGGCGGCATGGGGTATACGGCGATCACGGTCGCCTGGCTCTCGAAGATGAATTCGTTTGCCATGGTGTTCGTCGCCCTGTTCATCGCCATGCTGCAGCGCGGATCGAGCAGCATTCAGACAAGTCACGGTATCCCGGCGTCAGCCGCGTCGCTTCTGACCGGTCTGATCCTGTTCTTCATGCTCGGGTCGGAGTTTTTCATAAACTATCGTCTCGTCTTCAGAGGGAGGCCGTATCATGGATAGATTTATCAACTTTATGAATGCGGCTGTCCTGGCCGGTACACCGCTGCTGCTCGGCACGCTTGGTGAAATTCTGACCGAAAAGAGCGGCAATCTGAACCTCGGTGTCGAAGGCATGATGTTCATGGGTGCCATTTCCGGCCTGGCCGGTGCCTGGTTTGCCGAACAGTGGTTTGGCTGGACGGGTGTTCCCGCCGCCCTGATCGCGCTCCTGATCTCATTTTTGGCCGGCGCATTCGGTGCACTCATCTACGCGTTTCTGACCGTGACGCTCAGAGCCAATCAGAATGTGACGGGCCTCACGCTCGCGATCTTCGGCACAGGCTTCGGTAACTTTTTCGGCGAACTGCTCGGCAAAAGAGCCGGCGGTTTCGTCACCGTGACGAGCGCCACCAAACAGGCGTTTGCCAAGCTCGATCTCGGTCCGCTCTCGCAGATCCCGGTGCTCGGACGACTGCTTTTTTCGTACAACTGGCTCGTCTATCTGGCGGTGATCATCGCCATCATGATGCATCTGTTCCTGCGCAAGACACGCAGGGGATTGAATCTCAGAGCCGTCGGCGAAAGCCCGGCAACGGCCGATGCGGGCGGCATCAACGTGAATGTGTACAAGTATCTGGCCACGGTTGTGGGCGGCGGCATCTGCGGCATCGGCGGCATGTATATGACGATGGTGACCACATCCGGCGTCTGGGTTCATAACACGATCCTCGGCTACGGCTGGCTGGCCGTGGCACTCGTTATCTTTGCTACCTGGAGTCCGGCAAGAGCGCTGTACTGCGGTCTGATTTTCGGCGGCCTGATGATGCTCAGGCTTTACCTGCCGATTCCCGGCGTACCCCAGCAGATCTACGACATGCTGCCGTATGTGGCCACCATCGTGGTCCTGATCGTGATGTCGATCCGGCAAAGCAAGGAATACGCACAGCCCAAGAGTTCGGGATTGAACTACTTCCGCGAGGAGCGCTGATGCCCTGCTTCTGAGGCAAACGAATTTGGGAAGAATCCTCGACACACCCGCCGGAGACGGCGGGTGTGCCGCGTCCGCGTCTGACGGCGAAGGGCGCTTACGTTGTACAATTGTTTTGAAATCGACTGGAGGGTAGATCATGACATTTGAAGCACTCGCGAAAGAACGCTACAGCTGCCGCACGTTTACAGGCGATAAGGTGGATCCGAAACTGACGGAGCAGATACTCGATATCTGTCTCACGGCGCCGACCGCCCATAACAACTGGCCGCTCGAGATTTTTGTCATCGAATCGGACGAGGCGATTCAGGGCGTGAAGGCCTCGACGCGCTCACACTTTGATGCCACGCTCTTTATCCTCGTCTGCTACGATCGGGAGAAGGTCTGGGTCCGCCGTTTCGATCAGGCGCACAGCGGCATCGATGATGCCGCGATCGCGGGCTGTCACATCATGTTTGCGGCGGAATCGCTTGGCCTCGGCACGACCTGGGTCAAGGCCTTTGATCCGGCTGTCCTCGCTGAAAAGCTCGCGCTGCCGGAACACATCGTTCCCGTCTGCCTGTTTCCGCTCGGCTATAAGGCGGCCGATGCCAAACCGTCGCCGTCCCACACAGTGCGGCCGGCAAAAGAAGATGTGGTGAAGCGTATCTAGCGCGTGGAAAGCTTCTCTGAGACGTTCCGGCAGCTCGTTATTCTGTTCGGATTCATCGGCATCGGAGCGCTCGCCTGGAAGCTGAAGCTCTGGGGACGTGACGGCATCAATCAGATCACGACGTTCGTTCTCTACTTCGTCATGCCGATGCTGATGGTTGAATCCATGCAGATGCCGGTCAGCCTGGAGCGCATCAGGAACGGGCTTCTGGCCGCCCTGTACGCGATGATCACGTACCTGATCTCGATCGTGCTGGCGAAGCTCATTTTGCCTCCTCCGGACCGCGCCAAGCGCGTCTATTCGTTTGCCGTGGTGCTCGGCAATGTCGGCTTCATGGGCATTCCTCTCGTGTCGCTTCTGGTCGGTGCGGAGGGTGTGTTTTACACCGTGATCTTCGTCATGATCTTTCACATCGTCACCTGGACATACGGTGTGTCCGTCATGCAGAAGGACCGGCCGGGTTTTCATTTTTCCTGGAAAAAGGCACTTGTCAATCCGGGGGTGCTGCCGGTGACGTTCGCAATCCTGCTGTACGTTTCGGGCATCCGGTTTCCCGAGATCGTGATGATACCGGTGCGCTCCATCGCGTCGCTGAACCGCCCCCTCGGCATGATGATTGTCGGTGCCGAAATTGCGGCCGTCTCGCTCGGGTCGTTCTGGAAAGACCGCGGCATGTACATTGCGGCCGCGCTGCGCCTCCTGATTCTGCCCGCGATTTTTCTGCCGCTGGCGCTTTTGTTCGCAAACGACCGGATCTGGGCTTACGGCGTCTTCATCCCGGCGATTATTCCGACGGCTGCGAACATCATGATGTTTGCGGCCCGCTATGAGCAGGACACGCTAAGCGCCGCCCGTGCGCTCACCGCCATCACCCTTGTCAGTCTTATCACCATTCCCTTCTGGGTGTGGCTGCTCGGCGTGCTTGGCCCGGCTTGAACTGACGATATAGACGCCCAGGCTGACGAGGACCATGGCCAGAATCGTCTGCGGCGAGAAGATGTCCTCAGCGAGAAAAATGCCGGCAATGAGGGTGCCGAACACGGGGATCAGCGAATTGAAGATGCCGACTCTCGTGATCGGGTGATACTCCAGCAAAAGACTCCAGAGCGAGAATGCAACAGCCGAGATCAGCGCCAGATAGAGGATCAGCAGGGTGCCGGCGACGGTGAAATCGAGCGTCCCGCCAAACAAAAGTCCCGTCAGGATAAGTGTCAGGCCGCCGATAAGCAGCTGCCAGCCGGTGAGCAGAAACGGATCGGTGCGCCGCACGATGGCCCGGATGAGGAAGGTGGCGCACGTGCCCGTCAGGGCGGCCAGGAGGATAAGTGCGTCGCCCGTCAGTGAGGCGCCGTCGCTCGTTTTCCCCATATTGAGGAGCACGATGCCGGAAACGCCGAGTGCGATGGCCACCAGTTTCTTTTTTGTCAGCCGGTCGTTCGGGTCGACGAAATGCGCAATAATGACGAGCATGAAGGATTGCATGGAACTCAGGATGGCCATGTTGGTGCCGCTCGTATTGGCCGCGCCGACAAAGTAAAACGCATAATGCACAGTTGTCTGCATGAGGCCGAGCAGGATGACTTTCAGCCAGAGCGGACGAACGAGCACCGGCGGCCGTTTTGTTTTGAAGACAATGTAGGCGAGCGTCAGCAAGCCGCCCAGAGAAAAGCGAATGCCGGCAAACAGCAGCATGGAGGGAATATCGCTGGAGCCGACGGAGAGAGCGGTGTAGGCCAACTTGATGCCGGTCGGTGCGCTTCCCCAGAGGATCGTGCAGATCAGGCCGGCGGTCACCCAGACCGGTGTCTTTTGAATCACCGACGTCTTTTTCTTCACCGCTAAATTATCCAAGTCTGACCTGCAGCATAACCATCACTCCGTTATGCCGATTGTATCACGGGGCCGGCTGGCTGAACCGCCCTTGTCTGAAACGGGCAAGGAAGCTGGCAGTGCGTGCTTCTTTCGGCTGGCTGAAAATCTGCTCGGGCGGTCCTTTTTCGGCAATGACGCCGTCGTCCATGAAAATCACCTCGTCAGCCAGTTCCTGCGCGACCTGCATTTCATGCGTGACGATGACCATCGTGCGGCCGGATAAGGCCAGCTGCCGGATGACCGCGAGCACTTCGCCGACCAGTTCCGGATCGAGCGCCGACGTCGGTTCGTCAAACAGCATGACGTCAGGCTCAAGCGTGAGCGCGCGCGCGATCGCAGCCCGCTGCTGCTGGCCGCCTGACAGCTGGTGCGGTTTGGCGTCGATATAGCCGGCCATGCCGACATCGGTCAGGTAGGAGACGGCAATGTCTCTGGCTTCGGCCTTGCTTTTGCCGTTTACTTTTTCGGCACCCAGCATGCAGTTTTGCAGGATGTTCAGGTTGGCAAACAGATTGAACTGCTGAAACACCATGCCGATTCTTTTCTTTGCTTCGAACGCCCCTTTCGTGCGTGCCTGCAGGTCGATGCCGTGAAAAAACACGTGGCCGCGATCAGCCGTCTCAAGCCCGTTGAGGCAGCGCAGCAGGGTCGATTTGCCGGAACCGGAACTGCCGATGACTGCCAGAACATTACCGCTGCAGACGTCGAAATCGATGCCTCTCAGCACCGCCTGATTGCCAAACGATTTGAATAGGCCGCGGGCCTCGATGACGCTGCTGTTCATCCGGTGACCTCCTTCACGTTGAAGGTGCGCGGTCCGTCCATGCGGCGTTCGAAATATTTCAGCAAACGGTTCATCGGGAGCGTCATCGCCAGATAAATGACGGATGTGATCAGGAACGTCTCAAAATAGCGGATGTTGGCCCCTGCCACCGAACGTGACACAAAGAACAGCTCGTTGACCGAGATGATGTTCAGCACGGAAGAGTCTTTCAGATTGATGATGAATTCATTGGCGGTGGCCGGCAGAATGTTTCGCAGTGTCTGCGGCAGCACCACGTAAAGCATCGACTGGCCGTGTGTCAGGCCGATGGCCCGGCACGCCTCCACCTGTCCCTTCGGTACGGCAAAAATGCCGCCCCGAACGATTTCCGACATATAGGCGCCGGTGTTGATCGAGATGATAAAGAAGGCAGCCGTCAGTTTATCGACCGAGATGCCGAAGAACATTTCGGAGCCGTAGTAGATTACCATGGCCTGCACCATCATGGGCGTTGAGCGAAAGAGTTCGATGTAGCACGTGAGCAGCAGATTGACCGCTCGGCGCAGTACCCTGCCCGCCACGGTCCGGCCGGGCGGCAGCGATTTGACGGAGGCCACGCCCAGCCCGATCAGGAGGCCGGCCAAGGTGCCGACGAGTGCCAGAAGGAGAGAAAGGCCGGCCCCTCGCAGAAAGAGGGGCCAGTAACGCACAATAATGCGCACAAACCAGTCAGCGGACACGGCTTATTCCTCCGCGACCGGCTGATTGGCGATGGCGTCCTGCATCAGGGCTTCGCGCGTCGCTTCGGGAATTGTGGCCAGCACGGCGTTTATTTCATCCGCCAGACCACTGTCTTTTTTCACGGCGACGGCGACGACGACGTCGGTCGGATCCACGGCAAAGCCCTTGCCTTCGGCAAAGCGGATCATTTTCAGTTCCGGCATGGCGGCTTCGACGGAAATGCCGTCCGGCCGTTCGGACACGTAGGCATCGATCTTCCCGGCGGAGAGCGCCATGCGCAGCGAGGCGAAGGAATCCATGGCGTCTTCTTTGTCCGCACCCGGTATCTGGTCGATCGCCGGATAGTGGTTGGTGTTCAGCTGCGCCGAGATTTTGGCACCGGCAAAGTCGTCGAGTGTCAGAGCCTCCGCATACGGTCCGTCACGCCTGACGATGATCACGAATTCGCTCGCGTAGTAGCTGTCGCTGAAATCGAGCGTTTCCTTGCGTTCGGCAAGCGGGGACATGCCGGCGATGATCGCGTCGATCTTGCCCGAAACGACAGCCGGTCCGAGTCCGTCCCATTCGGTTTTGACGATGACGAGCGGCCGGCCGAGGCCTGCGGCGATGCGTTTTGCCATCTCAACGTCGTAGCCGCCGGCGTATTCAATGGAGCCGTCAATCCTGACAGCGCCGTTCGCATCGTCCATCTGTGACCAGTTGAACGGCGCATAGCCGGCCTCCATGCCGACACGGAACGGTTTGGCGGCCGCTTGTGTCGCGGCCGCCTCTGTCGCCGTTGAAGGCGGCGCGGCCGAAGTTTGCGGTGTGTCAGCCTGACAGGCGCTCAAAAGCATGACCAGAGTCAGGGCCAGAAGCAGAAGTGTTTTTTTCATGTAACAGATACCTCACCGTTGCCGTATTTACGGCGTATTCCCGTATCCTGCGGCAGGCAAGGCAAGAAAGAAGCCCTTGCGGGCACATAAAAGCCCCACCCACGTAAGATAGCTCAACCCGGCAGGTCGGGTCGTCCTGCCGAGACAGTATTGCAGTCGTGTCCTGCAATCCCAGCACAGCACCTTCGAGGCAGGTGCCGTACTTCGGCGACATCCCCTCATCCGTCCTTCATCGCGCCTCGCGCTCAGGACTGATTATTGAATGTCGCAGCCTCTACCTCACGATTCGTGAGGCAATGTTCAGATAAAGCCTAGATCAGGCGGGTGATCGGTGTCAATGCAGTTCCTGTCCAAATAAATGAGAGTAATCTGCATGAAAATTCAGACATATCGCCAGATTGCCGTATTTATGTGAATGAATATACATTACCGCCCGCGACGGTCATGAGCGGCAGCCGATCCGGCAGCTCGTCGGGCAAAAGGGACGCCAGATTGTCGCCGAACACGGAGAAGTCTGCGGCAAATCCTGCCTTGATCGCACCGCTTTGCTCTTCAGCAAAATCAGCATAGGCAGCGCCTCCGGTGTGAAGATGAAGCGCCTCGGCAAACGAAAAGCGGCTCGCGGGCTCATCTTGCCTGCCCTGCATGGCTCTGCGGATCGTGAGAAGCGGATTGAACGATTCGACCGGTGCATCGCTTGAGAAGGCGAGGCGGATGTCCGCATCGGCCATCGTCTTGAAGCGGTAAGCGTCGGCGTAACGATCCCCGAGCCGGGCCGGCGCCATGCTGCTGTCACTTTCGGCAAAAAGCGGCTGCACGATGGCCAGCACATGCTGTTCCTTCATTCGCGCGAGAAGGGCATCATCTGTGATCTGCGCATGCACAATCGCATGGCGCAGCGGGTTTTCGGCATCCGATGTCTTCTTCAGCAGATCGAGCGTGCGGCTGATCGCCTGATCGCCGATGGCATGCGTCATGACCTGCAGACTGAGCCGATTGGCGATCGTCAGGACAGCTTCGTGCGTCTCGTCGTCGAGCGTATCCTGTCCG
>DUPJ01000150.1 GCA_012838355.1 Clostridiaceae bacterium | reverse complement strand
TTTCATCGATCATGACATTAACCTTGCCGCTGACCGCGAAAATCAGCTCATTGCCGATATTGTGCTGATGCACATGACGCTCGCTCCTGTCGGGGTGCGGAATGTGAAACACCGAAACCTGCAAATGGCGAAACTCACAGTTGCTCACCATGTCGATCCGCACACCTTCATCCGTGACGAGCCCCTCATCCGATTCAACATCAAACACTTTGACGCAAGTCGGCTTGCTCGACAAAAACGTCACGAGATCCACGGCAAAGAAACGCGATAAACGCTGCAGATTCGTCAGCGTGATCGAATGCTTGCCGTTCTCCAGACCGGAGAGGTAGGAGTAACTCATGCCCGTCTGTTCAGCCAGGTGCTTCAGCGAGATGCCTTTCAGAGAGCGCAGCCGTCTCAGCCGCTGCCCGACGTTGATACTGTCATCCGTGTGTTCACTGTCTTTTTTCATGTCAGGGTGCATTTCCTTCCGCCAGATTGACGAACGTCGTCTTGCTGGTCATGTACTTCTTGATGCCGGCTGCGCCGAGCCCGCTTTCCTTCCAGCCGGTACCCGCCGACTCGATCATGGCATTGCTGAAATAGGAGTTGATATAGATCTGTCCGCCCCGGATGCCGCGGGCAACGCGCAGGGCTTTCTTGATGTCACGCGACTGCACGCCGCCGGCCAATCCGAAATCGGTGCTGTTGGCGATGGCGATCGCTTCTTCCTCCGTTTTGAACGGTGTCACGCAAAGGACCGGCCCGAATATTTCTTCCTGGAAAACGCGCATCTCCGGCGTCACATCAGCGAGTATGGTGACCGGCACAAAACAGCCTGACGCAAGGGGTTCCTCTTCGTACGGCTTGCCGCCGCAAATGAGGCGCGCACCTTCTTCAATGCCGCTTTCGATGTAACGGAACACGCTCTCCTGATGTGCCTTGTGGTTCAAGGTTGCGAGGGTCGCCTTCGGATCAAAGCCGTCACCGGGCACAAATTCCTCGCAAAGCACCTTCAGCTTCTGCAGGAATTCCTCATAGATATCCTCCTGCAGAATGAGGCGCGTACCGGATACGCATACCTGACCGGAACCGAGCGTGAAGGCAAACCGTGCCCAGCGCAAAGCCTGCTCCATCTCACAGTCGGCGAACACGATATGCGGGCTTTTGCCGCCCATTTCGAGGGCAACCGTCTTGGCCGTTGACGCCGAGCACGAAATAATATCCTTGCCGGTCGAGGTACCGCCCGTCACGGAAACCATATCGACCTTTTTGCTTTTAACCAGCGCATCGCCGCAGGCGGCGCCAGAGCCGCTGACAACGTTGATCACGCCGGGGGGAAAACCCGCTTTTTCGAATACCTCAGGCAGCATCAGCATCGTCAGGGGAGCCTGAGATGACGGTTTCACCACCACGGTATTGCCGGCCGCCAGAATGGCACATATTTTCTGACAACCCATCATCAGGGGGCCGTTCCAGGGCAAAAACTCCCCGACCACGCCGTGCGGGCACCACTCCACAAAGTTCAGCACGTCCGGTCCGAGCGGCACGACTTTCCCCTCCAGCGTGCGGGCGACGCCCGCGTAATAGTTGAAGGCATCTCTCGCCATTTCGGCTTCGTAGTACAAGGCGCCGCCAAACAGTTTGCCCACGTCAAGCGTCTCCGCCACGGCAAACTGTTCTTTCAGTTTATTGAATTCTTCACCCGCTTTCAGGAGAAGATCGGCACGCTCTTTCGGCGTCGTTTTTGACCAGACGCTGTCAAATGCCTCACGGGCAGCGTCAATGGCAAGCTGGACGTCCTCGGCATCACCTTTATAAGCGGTGGCAAACACCTGATTGTTGGCCGGATTGATCAGATCGAACGTTTTCCCCGATCTGGAGGGCACATACGAACCGTTGATATAGAGCCGGTAAGATTCTTTTTTGATATAGTCGCTGATGTTCATTGCTTTGCCTTTTTCTCTGCGTGTGATCCCGACTCGGGACAATGAGGCTCGCCTCGCCTCTGGCCGCGATCCCGGGGGGGAACCAGAAGTCTGCCGGCAGCAGAGGCGAGGAAAGCATCCTGACAGTGGGTATACCTGTCTGCACTCACACGGCAGATCCGCCTCAGAGTGCCATTTCCTAGATTTTGACAATGTCGTCAAAATACAGCTTCGTCACCTGCCCTACATTTTGGTACCAAGGCAATTGACGCAAAACCGGGTGAACAGCGGCACATTTTCCCTGCAGACATACTCCATCCAGTACGGCGTAATAATCCCGAGCACCAGGCCATGCATCGAATGGTACGTTGCGGTAACCGGTTTTTCGATGTTGTGCACGCATCAGTTCGATCTGGTGCCGATCGCCTGTGTCTCCATCGGCAGATACGCCATCTGGCAGAGATTGGTGCGCGCTGCGTAATTCTCCGGTTCCTTCAGAGCGATACGCACGTTCTTCATGATCGACTTGATCGCCGCTTCCGCCAGTCCCCGAGATAATCGGCATCCTCTGTATCAGTGAAATAGCACTCCATGCAATGACTGATCGCATCGAATGCTCCGCAGGCCGTCTGCAGGGGCGGCAGGGTAAACGACCAGGCCGGGGCCATGTACGCAAAAGACGGGCGCGCCTAAGGACAGTAGTACAGCTTTTTAATATCCGGATCGACGAGATCATTGCGAATGACGATGGCAAGTGACATCTCCGATCGACTGATCGTGCGGGGTCGACAGTTCCTTGAATGTAAAGACGGATCCATTTTCCAGAATTACGACACAGTCAGTTAATGTACCCCCGATGTCCACTCCAATTCGATACCTCAATTTCGCTTTCTCCTTTTCCCGACATTTATTCAATTCGGCATTTCAGTATTTTGATAATCGTTTGCCGAGAACTAGCCGGCAGAACCGCGGTAATCAGTTAAGCGGAATACCCTGCAATAGTTATGCTTATTCATAGCAAGAATACAAAGGACAGGCGTAATCTTGTCAGATTCAATAGTACCGAGGTCATGATTATAACCAAATGGAGTGCCATCACTTGCTGCATGTTCGTTAAATTACCATACAAAACATTCGATCGTCAATAAGATTTTTTAATAAGCCAAACGTTTTGGCTAAAGTAAATAAGATAAGAAGGATTAACTATGTCCGAGAAACATTGCATCGCCTCATGACAAACAATGTGCAATCATGCCACAGGTGCGGCTTTTATTGGCTCTCTGACAGTGATGCCTGCATATGGACAGTCAAAGTTATCGCGAATTCATGACAGAATGATGTGCTCAGAACTGGATTCGATTATTCGAATATCCGCGCAACCTCCGCACAGCTTATAGCGGCTCGTGCAAAAAAATAGCCTGCAAAGCAGGCATAAGCGCAATATACGGGTACAAGACAAGATGCTGGTTATCTTCGCGCTGAATAGCGGGGATGCTGCAGCATTTTCTGCCACACCATCTGAACCTCCGTAAACTGGCGTTCATGTCGTCTTACATTGCGATGGTAGCGTTCCAGCTGGGGCAGAAGCTCTTCAAACTCCGGGCGTCCAAAGTAGCGGCAGACGGCCGGAATTGACTCCTGCAGTGCATCTTTCATTCGCTCGATGCGGCTCTCGTAGCTGTCACGCCGGGTCAGGTACGTCAGCAGCGGCTTGTAGCGAACCCAGCCGAGACAAGCCTTGTAGAATCGGGTCACCGTTCTGGCATCTGCCGTCGTGATAGGTGCAAGATCTACCGGCAGGACGCCGTCCAGCACATGATTATATGCAGAAAACCCGTCATGAAACGTATAGTATGGAATCCGTTTGACCGTCCGCTCCGAAAGAAGCGTGCTGAGGAAGGTGTCCTCACCGCGCGCGCCGGGCGGGTTGTAAAAGGGAAATGTGCGTTCCGGTTTTGTCAGATTTATACACAGGTTGGCACCGGAGATAAACTTGCAGTGATTTTCCTCACTGACGTCGGTCGCCTCATCTGACGTCAGGATCGACGTGTTCGCATACGTGACGCCGCCGCTTTTCATTTTCCGGCGGATCGAGTCCCACGAGATAATGTCATTGCTGATGGCCTCGATAAACAGGCGGAATGTGTCTTCGGTCAGCACCTCGTTGAAGGCAATTTGCGGGATCGGCGAAATGTAGCCGCAATGATGCCCGTTCGTGATGTCCGCATGCTCAATGTGCTGCAAGTGGCCCGGCAGGACATGCTGCCCGCCCCAAAGACAGACATCGCGGCTTTTCGTCACCGCAACGGGGTACTCATCGTCGTCCAGATACATAAGATAGTCGACCTGGTTCTCAAGAGCCGCGTATAAAATCGCGTTCCGCTTGCCGCCGTAGCCGGTTCCAAACAGCATTTTTGCATCCCGCTGCGTTATCGTCCCGTCATCAATGAGATGGAGTACACTCCGCTGCGCATGCTTTGTACCGAGAAAAACAATGTTTTCAAATACATCGACGATGTCCTGCGGCAAATTCGTGAAGTCAGTCGA
>DUPJ01000149.1 GCA_012838355.1 Clostridiaceae bacterium | reverse complement strand
TGCTGCCCATCACATTCGTCGGGTTGACGGCCTTGTCGGTCGAAATCAGGACAAAGCGCGACACGCCGAAGCGGCCGCTCGTCTCCGCGACATTTTTCGTGCCATACACATTGTTCTTGACGGCATCGGCCCGGCTATCTTCCATCAGCGGCACATGCTTGTGCGCGGCCGCATGAAAGACAACATCCGGACGGTACGTCTCAAACACCTCATCCAGCCTCGCCTGATCGCGGATCGATCCGATCAGAACAGTGAGATTCAGTGACGTGCCGTAGCGTGCTGCGAGCTCCTGCTGCAAGGTGTAGGCATTGTTCTCGTAAATATCGAAAACGATCAGCCGTAACGGTCCAAACGGCGCAATCTGGCGGCACAGTTCCCCGCCGATCGAGCCGCCGCCGCCCGTGATCAGGACCGTTTTGCCGGTCAGATACGAGCTGATCTTGTCCATTTCGAGATCCTGCGGGTCCCGGCCGAGCAAGTCTTCGATCGCCACATCGCGGATATCGGCCAGCGTGAAGCGGCCTTCGATCAGGTCCCCGAAAAATGGCAGAATACGCACCCGGCATGACGTCTGACTGCAGATTTCAACAATCTCTCTTATCCGCTCCGGTCTGGCCGACGGGATCGCGATAATAATTTCATCGATCTCATGTTGTCTCGCCAGCGCCGGGATGGCAAAACGGTTTCCCAAAACGGGCACGCCGTTGTTCTGGTACGTATGCGTCAGCGGATTGTCGTCGATCGCGAGAATCGGCACACGAACCTGCTGGCGTGTTTTCATTTCCAGAATGACCTGACTGCCGGCCACGCCGGCACCGACAATCATGACCCGGATCCGGCCGGTGACCGGATCGCGGCCCCGGATACGCGACAGAAACGGACTGTTGCTGCGGGTCAGACGGTACAGGAGCCGCACAGAGGAGACGGCCGTCAAGAGCAAAAACCAGTAGAGAATGTAAATGGGCAATCCGACGCGTTCGCCAAGCAGCTGACTCACCATGACCATAAGAAGCATGTGGAACGACACGCCGATAAATACAGACAGGTACGCAGCTGCCGATGCATACGCCCACATCTGATCGTAAAAACCGCTCAGGTAAAATACGACTCCGCTCGTGATCAGGTAGATGTACCACGTGTTGCCGAGCGAGCTGAGCGCAGACGGCGGGATTGAACCGCTGTAAAAAATCAGGGACGCAAACAAAATCGCACCAACCGCCGCGCTGATGTCGAATAAAAATAGAATTGTCTTTCTTTGCGTAAAACGTCGAACCGGAGACGCCATTTATCACCTCAGTCTGATATCGGCAGCAGCAAACTTAACTTCACCGATAATATCACACTTGCCGCAGCACAACATAATCAGGCAAAACGCATCGCATGAACGATCTTTATCAAAGGCCGTGCTGCCTTGCTGATGCCGGCAAGAAATCCATGATCTGCCGGCGCCTCCTCATAAAGACAGCGGCCCGCTGTGCAGGCCGCTGTCTTTCTTATCATGGTTTAAGCTTGCTTCAGCCCTTCGCCTTCGCTTCCAGGCGTTCTTCCATCGTCTTCTCCACGGCATTGATGATATTCTCGTAGCCTGTGCAGCGGCAGAGATTGCCCGCCATCATCTTTCTCAGTTCGTCTCTTGTATAGCGCTTATTCTCTCTTAGGAGCGCCTCCGCCGAAATGATGAATCCCGGCGTGCAGTAGCCGCACTGAACCGCAAACTCATCGACAAAGGACTGCTGAATATCCGACAGCGTCCCGTCCTCGCCGGTCAGGCCTTCCGTCGTGACGACGTCCTTGCCCTCGACCCAGACCGCCAGATAAATGCAGGAATTGAACGTCTCGCCGTCGATCAGGACGGTGCAGGCGCCGCACTCGCCGACCTCGCAGCCTTCCTTGACGCTGTGCATGCTGTAGTCATTTCTCAGCATATCGGAGAGCGATGCGCGCACATCGATCATCTTTTGGGTCGGTTTTCCGTTCAGGGTAAATGAAACCAGTTTATGCTGCGGTGCCATCAAATCGTTCCTCCCGCTTTCGTAATACAGGCTCTGAGCGCACGCTCCGCCATCGTCTTAATGAGGTGAAGGCGAAACTCCTTCTTCGCGCGCCAGCTCGTGCGCGGATTGACATCCGCCTCGGTCGCCTCCGCAAAGGCATGCATCAGGTCATCGGAAATGCTCGCCCCGCGCACCACCTCTTCGGCCGACGGCAGACGCATCGGAACGGGGCCGGCCACACCGAATGCCACGCGGCAATCCTCGATCGTCTGCTTGTCCTCTGACAGCCTGACGTTCACCGAGCAGCCGAGCGTCGCAATATCCATCGCGTCGCGCATCGCATACTTGATGAAGTGCCCCGTATAGCCTTCATAGCCTTCCTTTTTGATCAGGAGCGCCATCTGCAGTTCACCCCGCTTGATATCAACCACACCGGGCTTGATGTAAAACTTTTGCAGCGGAATCACGCGGGTGCCTTCGGGACCGCGGAGCTCCACCTCGGCATCGAGCGCCATCAGCGTCGCGCCGGAATCGGCCGAGGTCACACCGTTGCAGGTATTCCCCCCGATCGTGCCGATATTTCTCACCTGCGGTCCGCCGATCATGGAGATGGCCTCGGCTAAAACCGGAATATGCTGCTGCACGATCTCGCTCCTGATCACGTGCGAAAAGCTCGTCAGCGACCCGATCCGGATCGTGCCGTCCTTTGTCAGCGTGATGCCGCGCATCTCATCGAGCATATAGATACTGACAAACTCGCGGCCGGCGAGCTTCCCTTCGCGCATCTTAATCAGGACATCGCTGCCGCCCGCCATCACGAGCGCATCCGGATGCTCCTGCATCAGCGCCAGCGCGTGGTCGACGCTCTCCGCTTCGTAAAGTGCCTTCATGTCATACATAGAATCGCTATTCCCTTCTCTATTTCCGACTCATTGCCAATGTCTCGTTTTGCTTCAGCGATCGGCACCGGCCATGGCCGGGACGGATTTTGCCGTCTTTTCAAGAAGCCCCGCCTGGGAGAACTCTTCGAACAGCACATGCGGCGTAATCGGCGCCTCATTGATCGCCACGCCCGTCGCATGGAGAATCGCATTGCGGATCGCCGGCGCACCGGAACAGGTCGGCGGCTCACCCAGAGCCTTCGTGCCGTAAGCACTCGTCGGCTCGTGATTCTCCACGAAGAGCGCCGTCAGATCGGGATGGTCAACCGGCGTGCAGAGCTTGTAGTCGAGCAGATTGTCGTTCAGCTGGCGGCCCGTCTTTTCATCGAAAAGGCATTTCTCGCTCAGCCCGTACCCGATCGCCATACTCATGCCGCCGTGGACCTGAGCCTCCGCCAGCGCCGGGTTGATCAGGGTGCCGCAGTCATGGACGTTCGTCAGGCGGAGGAGCTTCACTTTGCACATCGGGATATCGACTTCAACCTCGGCGAAGGAACAGCCGAATGAATACGCGTTCGAATTAATCTGATACGTGCTCTCGGCCGCAATATGCTCGCTGTATTCCATGCTGTAGAGCACGTTCGTCGCGAGCTCGCCAAGACTCATCTGGACCGCATTGTCCGTCGTGCGCACAATGTTGCCGTCGCGGATATCCAGATTCGAAACCGGCATCCGGGTCATCCGCTCTGCGTGCTTCAGAATCTTCGCCTTCATCTGTTCGGCCGTCTGACGCACGGCAAAGCCGCCCATATACGTCTGGCGCGATGCGTAGGCACCGGTGCCGAACGGCGTGATGTCGGTATCCTGCGCCGAGATCACGTGCACGTGCTCGAACGGAATGCCGAGCGTCGCCGCCGTCATCTGCGCAAACGCCGTATCGGCGCCCTGGCCGATCTCGGTTTCGCCCATCTGCAGCTGCACCGTCCCGTCCTGATTCATGACGATACGGCAGGCCGACGACTCGAGGCTGATCGGCCAGACACCCGTGTTGTACCAGAACACGGCAAGACCGACACCGCGGCGGATATCCCCCGTCTGAGCGGCATATTCCTTCTGCTTCTCGCGGAAGCCGAATTGCTCCATGCCCTTGTCGATACACTGCCTGAAGCTGTCGAAGTAATTCACATTCCTGGAGAATGAGTCGGCGTAGCCGACCGGCATCAGGAACTGCTTCCGATAATCAAGCGGATCCTTGCCGAGCGCTTTCGCCACATCTTCAATATGAGCCTCGCCCGCAAACATCGCCTGCGGAATGCCGTAGCCGCGCATCGCGCCGGCCACCGGCTTATTCGTGAAGACCGTGTAGGCATCGCACTTGAGATTATCGCAGGGGTAGAGCTGCGGGAACGCACCCATGCCCTTGGCGGCAATGCCGTGACCGTGAGACGCGTACGCCCCCTGATCCGAGAAAGCCTCAAATTCCCTCGCGGCAAAACTGCCGTCCGGGCGCACATATGACGTGATATGGAAGCGGATCGCGTGGCGCACCCGCGTCGCGAAGAACGTATCCTCGCGCGGAATCTCCAGCTTCACCATGCGGCCGCCGACCTGCGTCGTCAGCCAGGCATTCAGGGGCTCATAGAGCGCATCCTGCTTATTGCCGAAACCGCCGCCGATATACGGCTTCACAAGCCGCACGCTGCCCCAGGGCAAACCCAGGGCCTGCGCCGTGATGCGGCGCACGATGTGCGGAATCTGCGTCGACGCCACCACCACCACCTTGCCGGCTTCCATGTAGGCGTAGCTGATCGGGGGTTCAATGTGGCAATGCTGCACCGTCGGCGACTCGTACCAGCCCTCGACCTTGATCAGGCCGTCTTCCTTGATCGCTTCGTCGAAATCGCCCCGGTAGATTGTTGTGTGTCCCAGAATATTATTCGGAAAATCCTCATGCAGCTGGGGCGCACCGTCCTTCATCGCCTCCTGCGGATCGAGGACGAACGGGAACTCCTCATACTCGACCTTGATCGCCCGCACGGCCTGAGCCGCCGCCACATCGTTCTCCGCGATGACGGCCGCCACATCATCGCCGTAGAAGCGGATGCGGCTCGTCAGGAGCAGGCGGTCCTCGACGTCGCGATGACCGGGATCGAGATGCCAGGGGTGACCGGCCGTGCCGAACTTAAAATGCGGCACATCGAAACAGGTCAGGATCTTGACGACGCCGGGAACCTTCTCGGCTTCGGACGTATCAATCGACTTCACCTCGCCGTGCGCAATCGTCGAATGCAAGATGCGCGCCACGAGTGCATTCTTATCACAAAGATCGTCGGTATACCTGGCCCGCCCCGTCACTTTATCCGGAGCATCGACCCTTATTTGACTCTTACCGATAGACATGATTCTCTCCTTACCTGTCGGGTTCTGGCTATATCGATCCTGCTTTCACACCGGATCTGCAGACTTGCCTAATAAACGCGCACCCTGCGGTGCGCCACTTTTTGAACTGGTTAATAATATCACAGATCTTTCCGTTATATTCACAAATAACACAAAGAAACTCACCATAAGGCCGGCTTTTTGGGCTTCAATCCAGTTTCGACGCGGTTAAAGCGGCTCAACCATAACGCGGTCGGTTATGTATCAATACTTACGTTTTAAACAGCGGTACATGGCAAAACTCTGTGACGTCGAAGAGGCCGTTCGTCGTCAGCTTCAGAGACGGAATCACCGGCAGACTCATGAAGCTCAGGGCCACAAACGGATCGACCGTGTCCGGAATCAGGAGTTCGTCTCTGGCCGCCAGATAGAGCGTTTGCGATTCTGCCTCGACCGCCTTCAGCGGCCGGTCGGTCATCAGCCCCCCGATCTCTAGCGACAGCCGGGCCAGCACCTGACCGTCCCTGACGGCCACAACGCCGCCGCCCGATTCGACCAGGCAGTCGATGGCAGTCAGCATGTCTTTCGCGTTATCGCCGACCACGATCAGGTTGTGGCTGTCGTGCGCCGTCGTCTGGGCGATCGCGCCCCGCGTGATGCCGTATCCTTGCAGAATGGCAAGCCCCCGGTTGCCGCTCTTGCCGTAGCGTTCCAGCACCATAAGCAGACTCTTGTCCGCCGTCGGTTCAAACAGGGCGCCGACATCGCCGAGCGACTCGATCCGCTGCTCGGTCTCGAGGCTGTCCGGTATGAGCCCGATCAGGCGCGCCTTGTCCGACTCGATCCGGATCTGAAAATCCTCTGCTCCCGGCCGTCTTATCTCCACGCGGCCGAGCTTGTCGGCGACACCTCTTGTCAACTCAATATCGGCCAGCATGTGGCCGTCTGCGGCGATCCGTTCGCCGCGGACATAAACCTCACCGACGACAAAGGCGTTCAGGTCCGTCAGCACCGAAAAGGTCGCTTCCCTGCCCGGTGCCAGCGCACCTTTCGTTTTGAGACCGTACGCTTCAGCCGTGTTCAGAGTGGCGAGGGAGATTGCCTTGACGGGATCCATGCCCTCCCGGATGAGGAGGCGCACCGCGTAATCGACGGCCCCTTCGGACAGTATCGAGTGCGCATCGCGGTCATCGGTGCAAAGCAGCACGCGCCGCCGGTTCTCGTTCGTCACGGCAGGCATCAGGGAGAGGAGGTTTTTCGCCGCCGTCCCCTCGCGCATGAGGACGTACTGGCCGAGCCGCAAGCGCTCCGTCATCTCCTCCGGCGTCTGGCACTCGTGGTCCGTCATCACGCCGGCCGTCACATACGCATTCAGGTCATTGCCCGAAAAGCCGGGGGCATGCCCGTCGACTACACGGCCGCGAGCCATCTCAAGCTTGTCGAGGACACCCCGGTCCCCTTCAAGGAGCCCCGGCACATTCATCACTTCGGCCAGGCCGAGCACACGCGGTTCAGAGAGAAACGGGGCGAGATCCCCGGCCTCGAGCACGGCGCCGGACTCTTCGAGCGGCGTCGCCGGCACGGAGGACGGCAGCATCACATAGACGTCGAGCAGGATCCCCTCGGACGCATCGAGCATGTAGCGGATCCCCTCGCTGCCGGCCACGTTCGCAATTTCATGCGGATCCGTGATCACGGAGGTGACGCCGCGCGGCAGGACGGCTTCGGCGTAGCGGCGCGGCGTCACCTGCGAGGACTCGATATGGACATGGGCATCGATCAGGCCGGGGACGATCACCTGATTGTTCAAGTCTATCTCCCGCTCGCCGGAATACTCCCCGATCCCGATGATCAGGCCGTCCTGGACGGCCACATCGGCCGGAATAATCTCCTCGGTGTAGACATTCAGCACGCGGGCATGCTTGAACACAAGCGGCGCACGTCCCGAAACGGCGGAACGGATTCGGGATTTCAATGCATCTTGACTCATAACACTACCTCTTGCGATCAGGGGAACAGGCTTCTCAGGCGCATCGCCAGTTCAAGATTGAGACGGTCGTTCGCATCATTCAGGTCCAGCTTCGTAATCTCCTGGATGCGCTCCAGCCGGTACAAAATGGTGTTGTAATGCGTGAACAGCTCTTCGCTCGTCTTGTTGATGTTGCTGTTGTTCTTGAAATACGACTCCAGTGTCCGCACCAGCTCCGTCGACTTCTTTCTGTCGTATTCGAGCAGCGGACGTAGCGTCTCCGTAAAGTACTGCTCCAGTTCCTCATTCACTTCTCCCTGGACCAGAATGCGGAACACGCCGAGATCCGAAAAGCGGAGAATCGTTGCGTCGTAGAGGCGGGTACCGACCATCAGGGTTTTGTCGGCATCGGCATGGCTGCGCCAGAGGTTTCTCAGGTGCTTGTACGGCTTGCCGATCCCGATGCGAATGTCGATCGGATCCTTCGACGTGCCCGTCGCCGTCAGCTGCCTGGCCACGCTTTCGGCAAAGGCGTTCAGGCGCGTGTCGAAATCGTGTCCCGACTGAGCGACGACAACCATGAAATCGGTACGTCTCGCCGTCACCAGTCCGCGCAGACTGTGGCTCTGCAGGGACGCCGTGACCCAGCGCATGTGGTCGTAGATATAGTCGTAGATGCCGTTTACACAAAATGCACTTGTGGTGTCCGTGCAGTTCACGAGCCTGATGATCACCATCACATACGTGTCGTCGACTTCCAGATTGTAAATACGCGCCCGCTCAAGCGCATCGTTTCGGGTTGCTTCCGTCAGCAGATCGCCGACAAACTCGGCGCTGTGCTTGTTCGCAATCTCGCGCAGCTGTTTTTCCTGCACGATGAGCAGGGCGACGGAGGCCGAAACCGACTCGACCGCCGCACGGTCGAAGGGCGTAAGCCGTTCAGCCACGCCCCAGAGGAAAATGGTTCCGTGCAGCTGATTTCTGCCGCTGACGGGCACGGTCAGGCGGTCGATATCCGTCCGTTCGCCGAGATCCGTCTTGTCTTCATTGAGGCGGTTGCGTCTCGCATGACGCTGCCAGACGGCCCGCACATCATCCTTCAGAACATTCACAAGTGACGGTTCCGCCACCACGATAACCGAATCGATCTTGTCGGCGAACGCAAATGCCGCCGGCTGCCCCGTCGCCTCACTGACGATGGCCAGGACATCGCGGATCGACCCGCCGTCGGCAAGGGTTGTCATCAGGCGGTCGTAGACGGCTTCGTGCTTTCGAAGCAGCTCCGCCTGCAGGGCAAAAATCTGGTTGAACACTTCCGACGAGACATCCGCCACGGACGTCACGGGATCGATCAGGATGAGGGGGAGATCCAGCTTGTTCGCGTGCTTCTGCACCGCCTTCGGCACACTCTGCTCCGGCGTCGAAAATTTAATCGCCAGAGCGGCGATCTTATGTTCCACCGCGCGGTCGAGAAAGGCGTTCATCTCATCGACGTTTTTCTGCTGGAAATTGAGCCATGTGATCAGGAGCAGTTCGTGCGGCGAGACCCAGTCAAAGATATCTTCGTCCGCGTACGTATTGGCGCGCGTAATAATATTCGACAAGCCGCCGGCCCCGGCCAGCACTTTGCTTTGCCTCATAATCGGCGCTTCCATCAGCCGCTTCACCGTAATACCGTTATCTCTGTTCACATACACTCCGCATTGAAAATCATCCGGCGGGTACAGGCCGTTTGTATATTTTAACAAAAAAAAGATTCTGCGTGTGTGCACCTTGGCACGCGCGCTGTCGCGCGTTTACGGCCCACGCATTTCAGCTGAACAGATAGGGGAAGAAAAAGTGCAAAATGAACATCAGAACAGTCAAAAGTGCAGCCAGCTTATGAAATGAAAACAGCTTTCGCTTCTTCAGCCGGAAAAACGCTCCGCCGAGACTCACCGTGATCAGCACAAGAATGAAGAGCGCCGTGCCCGTATGCCAGCGGATACGCCCGAACAAGGCCAGGTAACCGTGCCAGCCAGCCGTAACCAGAAGCAGGATCCCCGCCGGCTTATGAAGCTTCCTGAGAAAGCGGATAACCCCCAGAAATCGCTTGTCTTTAGTGTGAATAAACTGCTTGTTCAGCCTGACCAGCACGTAAGGCAGGATCAGGAGCGTGAGCAGACTGACACTGAGCCACCCGAGAATTGCATATGTCATGGTCAATAGTCCTCCCCTTCAGTCTCGTGCACGCCGAAGCGCGCGATGTACTGAAAATCCTGCCCGAAGATGCCGGACATTTCGGTTGCCTATGTGCCGCAGGCATCCGTCTGACAAACGTTCTTCCGCACTTCCGACGCGATCAATCCACCAGAGACACTTTTTTATGCCGTTTTCTCGAACTCAGTGCATCCACTGAGACGTGTTGCCATCTTACTTGACTTGCGATCTTCATGCTGCGGGATTACCGACTTCAGCGCGCACGAGAATCTGGCTCTTCGATTAAGGCGTGGGGCGTTTCCTGTGCGCAGTTTCTTGATCGCATTACTGCTATACGAGTGCAGGGAAATATGCGGGAGGCGTGCAGCCGGAGATTTCTCAATCGATAATGGGCTGGATGAAATGGCCAGATTCGATAAGGAGCACGATGCGCCAGCATCCCTGATACGGCTGGGGTGCTGAAAAGCGTGTGCAAATACGAAAAACATGCCAATTCTTCACTTGACTGTGCCGCCTGCAACACTTAACAATATGGGATATATCCCATATTATGTGAATGTAGTCATATGGTGTTAGGTGCATCGCGCTGCAGAGGGGTGAACCCTATTCAAAAAACCTGGGCAACGGAATTTTTGAGCTAAGGGCCAGAGTGGGGACTAATTTCTCCAGAGTATTTTATTTTTTTATATCTGGAGATTCAGCAGTGTTAACACATGGTTTCATAAAAATGAGTCAGAAGACACGCCAGAAGAAATTGAACGAGCAAAAAGATATAAGAAAGACTACGAACGAAAAGGAAACAAATAGAAGCAGTTGCGAAACTGTTTGGAATGGAAGGAGAACCTGTGGCTATGACCTACAAAAAATATTTGGAAAAACAACTGAAAAACGACGATTTCAAGAAAGAGTATGAAGCTCTTGAAGTTGAATTCAACATCATTCAGGCAATGATTGATGCGAGAAAGAAGAGCGGTCTCACACAAAAGGAGCTGGCAGAAATAACGGGTATCCCTCAAAGTGAAATCAGCAGGCTTGAAAACGGAAACTCGAACCCGTCTCTGCGCACACTGCGAAGACTGGCTGATGGCATGAATTTTAAAATTAAGGTGGAACTTATTCCCGCGTAGTCTTTTGCGTCTGAATTGCCGGATGTGCAAAAGGCAAAAAAGACAGTCAGAACTTTGGTTGCCTATGTGCCGCGGGCATCCGTCCATAAAAAACATCTCCCCTGGGACACATCGTTGAGAGGTGCGGGGAGTCCTGTTGACCTGCATTATAGCAAAGAAACAGAGCCGGACATCAGACATTATTGACCGGCATCCAGCGCTTTCATCGTCAGTCCCGCCGTCCGAAGGCGCACAACGGTGCAGCTGCTGTCGCCGAATACATCGTCCATGAACGCCATGTAGTCGTCGACCCGGTTCAGTCTCACATACGCCTGGATCGTGCCGGCGAATCCGCCGCCCTGCACACGCGCTGCACCTTCATTGCCCAGAAAGTGCTCGCTCAGGGCCAGCGCGATGTGAAGCGGCTGGTGTTCCGGCATTCCTTCAATTTTTGTGTTCTGCAGCCAGAGCGCCGACGATTGGCCGGATGCCCGCACCAGTGCGAAATAGCCGTTCATGTCGTTCGATTGAAGCGCGGCGAGCATCGCCGGCACACGCGCCGTTTCGGCAAAAAAGTGGAAGGCGCGGAGCACCGCCCGGTCATTTCCCAGCGCGCGCAGCACCTTGATGCCGGCAAGGAAAGCCGATGGTTTGACGGCCTGCAGATCGCGTTCATTGAAGACGGCTGCGATGCTGTGCATCTCATCCGGAATCCGGTTGTAAGCGTCGGTCAGATCGGTGTGACTGCCGCCGGTGTTGACGATCACGAGGCGGCAGCCGGTCGCCTCCAGATCAAACGGCAGGGAATCTATCACCGGCTCGTCCGGCGCAAAATCGATCGCGACGACGCCGCCCGTTACTGACGCCAATTGGTCCATCAGGCCGGATGGTTTGCCGAAATCGCGGACTTCGCTCGCCTGTCCTGCTCTGGCCAGTGCTATGGGCGGGATGCTGCCGTCGTTGTAGACGGCCGAAATCGCGCCCCCGATCAGGATCTCGAACGCCGCACTTGAAGCCAGACCGGCACCGGGCAGAATTTGCGAATCGTACACGATGAGCAGGCCGCCCGTTTTGAAGTCTGACTGGAGATTTCTGACCACGCCGCGCATCAGGGCGCGTGACGTCAGTCGTTCTGCCGGGACCGGATCCAGTTGTGTCAGGTCGATGCGCTGTTCGCCGTCCGCCTCGGAATAGGCAATCAGGACGGGCGCGTCAAGCGGAGCCGCGACCGCCGTCATGTCGAGATCGACAGCTGCCGCCAGCACCTTCCCCCGGTTGTGATCCGTATGGTTGCCGCCCAGTTCGACGCGGCCCGGCGCCGACAGCGCGTGCGTCGGACTGACGCCGTACTGTCTCAGCATGACTTCGGTCAACTGCCTGATGCGGCCATCCATTTTTTGCTTACATGCCTCTGTAG
>DUPJ01000148.1 GCA_012838355.1 Clostridiaceae bacterium | reverse complement strand
CCACGAATGACTTTATGGCCATCGGCGGTGACGGCTACACCATGTTCGAAGGCAAGGAACAGCTCATGCTGCAAGGCCTCATGGTCGACATTCTGAGAGATTACATTGTCGAGCTGCTAGAAAGCGGTGAACCGCTCGAATACAGCACCGACGGCCGCATCACGGTTGTCGAATAGAAAACGACAGCGGGCCATCGGCCTGCATAACAAGGGGCGGCCGCGGCCGCCCCTTTTCGTTCAATCGTATGCGTCATCTTTTTTTGCACCATTGCCGGACCAGAACACCATTTCCGGATCAGTCCCAAACAGGCTGTCAATTGGCCAGACTGTCAAAGTACCCCTGGATAAGGACGACCGGCGTCCCTTTGTCGCCGCTGCCGGAGATGAGGTCGGCCAGAGAACCGAGCAGATCGGTCAGCTTGCGCGGTGTCGTTCCGAGGGTGTCCTGCCGGTCAACTGAGCTGTCCTTCGTACGGATATAATCGGTCACGGCTTCGGTCAGACGGTCGCCGGAGAGATGGGCGAAAAGCGTATCGGCCACAAACTTCAGCTTGACTTCATGCGGCATGCCTTCGAGCCCCGGCGTATAGGCCGGGGACACCACCGGATCGGCCAGTTCCCAGATCTTGCCGGCCGGATCCTTAAATGCGCCGTCGCCGTATACCATGACTTCAATTTGCCTGCCGGTTTTCGCCTTCAGCCGCTCGGCAACCGTCGTGACGAATGTGGCGGCCCCGCGCGGAAACAGCTTGATCCGCTCGGCGTCGGCCGTATTGCTGCCCAATAGCCCGAATGTTTCGTTGTAGCCGCTGCCGCCGACCGGCTGGCTCAAAATGTCGGCCAGTGAGAAGACGGAGCGTCCGCCGGCTTCTTTCAAGGTGCGCACTGTTTTCTCCCGGGTATGAATGTCGCAGGCCAGCACATCCTTCGCGTAAGCCAGGATCCGGCGGCTGTCGTTGCCGAGGATAATCTCAACATCACAGTGCTCAGCCGTGATCAGGCTGCGATAGAAACTGACGTAATCGACGCCCGTAAACGGATGGGCGTTGTCGCCGAATGCGTCGCGGTACGCCTGTTCATCGAGCAGATCCGTATACGGATTGAAAGCAGAGGCGTCAAACTTTTCCGGCGTGATCAGGGCATTGCCGACTTCATCGCTCGGATAGCTGAGCAGGAGCGTGATCTTGTCTGCGCCCCTCGCTACCCCTTTAAGGATCATGGCAAAGCGGTTGCGGCTCAGAATCGGAAAGACGAGTCCGATATGTCCGCCGGGATAACGCTGCCGGATGGCTGCGGCAATCTGGTCGACCGTCGCATAGTTGCCTTCGGCTCTGGCGACCACAGCTTCCGTGATGCAGACAATATCGCGGTCCGAGAATATCAGTTTTTCTGCCTCGGCTGCCGCCAGCAGATTATCCACCACCAGAGTCGCAAGGTCGTCGCCCTCGCGAATAATCGGCATGCGGATCCCCCGTGCAACCGTACCCGTGTATCTCATAAATTGGCTCCTTTGAAAATCAAGTTATCGTGAGCAAAAGGCCGTCGCGTATCGCCCAGATCTGTTTCCAGTGTACCTTTTTTTTCATCGCCTTTTCAATTGCCTCGGCGTAGTAGTCGAGCTGAACCTGGTAGCGCTCGCGGTAAAGCGCGGTGAGCTGTGCCGGATCGGATGCCGTCAGCTTATCGGATTTATAGTCGATCAGGCCGATATTCCCGTCTGCCGTGACATACCAGAGGTCGATCATGCCCTGCACCATGGTCAGCTCACCCGGCATGCCGGGCAGAGGCTTGGCGAGCGTAAACGGCATCTCGCGGTAAACGCGGGTGCCGGGTGCCGTCAGGCGGTCCGCCACATCCGAGAAGGCAAAGGCCCGAACTGCCTGATAGAACGGCTTGACCCGTTCGGCATCGGCTTCATCCAGCTGCGCTTTGGCTGTCATGTCCTGAAGCAGATCGAGATAATCCGCCTCTCCCGGATTTCGCCTGAACGACTCCAGGTCGAGAAACTGGAACACCGTGTGCAGCGCTGTGCCGAGCTGCTTCGCTTCATCGCGCCGCTTCGCATCCGGCCGGTCCACCGCAAACGCCATATCGACGGGCGGCGTCTCGGCCGTATCTTCATCTGCCTGCAGCTGCCGGTCGAGCTTTCGCTTCAGTTCTGATACGGTCAGCTTTGACGGAGCCTCTGCCAGCTGCCGGTTCGGGACTGCGGGATCGAGCCAGGCCGCGATCCTCGCAATGAGGGCGTCGGTATTCTCGACCGGGTCTGCATTGTCCGTCTGAACGGCGACAAACGGCATGTAACCGGCCTGCCCGCTGCCCGCCTGCCGCAGAGTTACGACGCCGGCCTGCACCGCGGCCGTCGCATCATTGAAAAATTCGTCCACGGCACGCGGATAGTTCTGCCGCAGTGCGCTCAAAATCAGAACGAGGGGATTTCTGACTCGCTTCTGCCGGTCAAACGACATCTCCGTCGCGGACTCGAAACAGGCTTCGACAGCCTGCCTGATTTTCTCCGGATCGTTCGTGCCCGCCATCATGATGAGGCGTTCCTCGGCACGGGTCAGCGCGACATAGAGGAGTCTCAGCTCTTCCTGCATTTCCCTGTCCGCGTGCCACTGCTGACGGTGCGCGTGGCGCATGCTGCGATAATAACGGCCGCTCTTCAGGTCAAAGTAATCGGTCGTTATGCCCTGTTCTTCGGATAAGAGGAGACGTTCCCGGGTGGAGGCTGTGAATTTTTGCGCCAGGCCGGCCGCAAACACAACCTTGAATTCGAGGCCTTTCGCCGCATGCATCGTCATCACGCGGATCTGTCCGGCCGCGTTGTCAGACTGAAAGTCCTTCAGGGCCGAGCCGCGGGAGCGCATTTCGGCGATGACGGCGAGAAGCGTTCGCAAATCGCCCGGATCGGCTGCCTGCAGCCATTTCAGGAAGCGCGTCAGGAACGAGAGCCGTGCAGACGCCTGAGGGAGCGAGGCGGCATAATCCGCGAAACCGGTTTCCGTGAGAATCGAGCTGATCAGCTCGGATACGCTGAAACGGTGCGACTGCCGCCGCCAGCCGGCAATCCGATCCAAAAAGCGGCCGACCTTCGCGGCCAGCGGTGTGCCGGCCTGCCGGTACGCCGGCACAGCGTCATGAAACATGAGCTCGCGATCCGTCTCGTTTCGGATCCGGAGCAGCTCGTCTTCGCTGAATGGCTCCGGTGCAAACACCGAGAGCATCACCGAGGCGAGGGGGATATCCTGACGCGCGTTGACGAGAAGGGAGACGAGACTGTCGATCAGGGACAGTTCAAAGGTATTGAAAAGTTTCTCGTTGTCGGCGCCGAAGACCGGCATGCCGGTCATACGGAGGATGCGGTAATAATGGGCGCAGATATTGTGACTCCGTCCGAGCACAACGATATCCTCCGGCCGATAACCGCTGTCCAGCAGGCCACGCATTTTCCCGACCGCCTCCATGGCCTCATAATCGAGTGCGCTGAATGTTTCGGCAGGCTGCTCGCCCGGTTCCTCCTCATCCGCCGTGTCCTGCGGCATCACGACTAAAGTCAGCTCCGCCGCTTCTTTATCCGTGAGGTCGGTCCGCCCCGGATTGAGCCTGTGCGAGTCGTCATACACTATCTCGCCCTGCGGGTTTTGCATCAGCACGGAAAAGACGTCATTCACGGCGTTCAGAATCGCCGGGCAGCTGCGGTAATTCGTGTTCAGGAGCAGCAGGTCGCCGTCCGACTCAGCTTCCGGCCGTTCGTCCGCCGCCGTCACTGTGCGGTATGCCGCCGCTTTTGACGTGAACAGACCGGGATTGGCGTAGCGAAAACGGTAGATGCTCTGCTTCACGTCACCGACCATGAAATCCCGGCGGATGCCAAGTTTTCGGATCACGGCGTCCTGAATGCTGGATGTATCCTGATACTCGTCGAGGTACATCTCGCTGTAGCGTGCCCGCACCGTCTCGGCCACGTCAGGCAGGGAGAGAAGCCGCAGTGCATAGTGCTCGAAATCGGAAAAATCGATTCGGTTCTGCCGCAGTTTATGTGCCCGGTAGCGCCGGTCAGCCAGCAGGGCCGTTTCAAGAAAACGAAGCAGCAGCGGGCGCACGACCTGTTCATCCTGCACCTGCTCCTCGACCGTCCTGGCAAACAGATACTCTGCCTCGGGCGCATACGCTGCGAGCGCGGTCTTGCTTGCAATCGTGCCGGATATGATATGAATCAGGGGCATCAGGTGCTTTACAAACAGGAGGTAGAACTGTTCCAGATCAGCGCCCTTTTCGCCGCTGAACGACCGTGCCGGGAGTTTCAGTTCGAGCAGGCGGCGACCGACTTCGTGCACCGCATCCCAGCGTTCGGGACCTTTCAGGGACAAGGCGTGACGAAGATCCGGCAAAACACGCCTCGCGACCATGAGTGACGCCAGCAGTGCTTTCTCCGTCTTGTTGGCCTTCGGCAACTCGGTGCGGGCGACGTAAGGCAGGTCAAAAATCGCCTCCAGGTCTCTGAGCGCCGGCGACGCGAGACGATCCAGTTCGGCAAACACCGCCTGAACGGCCGGATCTTCCACAAAAGCGGCCGGTGTCAGCGGACAGGCCACGGCTTTCCTGATCCAGTCTTCGTACTGCGGCAGGCTCCGCAGCTGCCGAATCATGGTGAGAAGCAGTGCCTCCAGCCTGTCATCCCCATAACCGGGTGCAAAGGCCGACGCCATCTGGAGGAACTGATTGAGCCAGTCCGCGAGCGAAACCGGTTCGGCCAGCGTAAACGGTTCGGTCGTCTCGCTCACGAACGGCAGCGTCTCAGGCACAGGTTCGCCGCTGTCAGCCAGGACTTGCCGCGCTGACTGACTGGCCAGAAGATAGAGGTCGTCCAGTGTTGAACGCACGGCTTCGGTCAGCATCGAGGCACCCTCTTCCTGATCCAGGACACCGTATCCCGGCTCGAGCAGCGGCTGACCGTCGTCTCCCGTCAGATCGACGGAAAACTCGCTGACAAGACGATTGCAAAACGCATGGATCGTCGATACCGTGGCCTCCGGAATCGTCTCGAGCAGCGGACGGGCAGCATCAGCGGTGACCGGATCGGCAGCCGCCTTCTGCAGGCGTTCGCCCAGCCGCTCACCCATTTGCGCGGCCGCCTTTTCGGAAAATGTCATCACCAGGAGTTCGTCCGGCCTGACCCGGCCGGTGAGAAGCCCCCTGGCGATGCGCTCGATCATGACGGTGGTTTTGCCGGCACCGGCTGTGGCTGAGACCAGAAGATGCCGGCAGCTGTCGTGCGTGATGGCCAGATGCTGTTCAGCAGAAAATCTCATGCTTCATCACCCCGATCCTGCGCCGCTGCCTCGGACAGGCCGTCCAGCCGGCAGGTCACGCGGAATGCGCAGTAGCGGCACGGTATCTGACTTTTTTTCACGATGCAGGGCGCGGCCGGTATGCGGCCAGTGCCGATTCTGGCGATCGTATCGGCGGCGATTTCGAGTGCCCGGCCGGCAAGTCCCGCGTCGGTCTCGAGTCGTCTGTCCACCTCGCACATGTGCTGCCCGGGGTCATCTTGTGTCGGCTGGAATCCGACACTGCGATTCAGCATGTGTTCATTCAGCGCATGATAATAAAATCCGCGCACCGTGGCTGACGGATTCAGCTTCTGCCAGGCGTTTTCGTAAAACGGCAGCTGAATGTCCGTGCCGGCTTCAAATGCGGCGGCATCGAACTTCCGGTCTTTTCGCTTGTAGTCGATCAGGACGTCGGTGCCGTCCGGATAGCGGTCTACCCGGTCAATGATCCCGCTGAAGCGGTAGCGCACATTGCTGACTTCAAGCTCGATCGCTTGCGGATCCGATGCACTGAAGCGATACTCCAGCGCCACCGGGCGTGCGCCTCTCGCGGCGTATAGATGCGCGATCCGGTCGAGATTCGCTTCAATGGCCGGCGACAGTCTGGCCTTAACCCGCAAATCATTACCCGGGAAATTAAGCGAACGCGCCCGCCCCGCCGATGACAGCAGCGTCTCAATATCCGCCTGGCCGCGCTCCCGGAGCCAGGCACGCCATGCTTGGATGACGGCCGGTGCGCGTTCAGCCGGAACGCCGGAGAGGCGCATCATTAAATCGTCGAGAGAGGCCTTCAGAACGTCGTGCATGAAGCTGCCCTGCACTGCCGGATCCGGCATGCCGAGATCGCGTTCCTGCAGTCCGAGCAGGGCTGCAGCATAAAACTTGTACGGGCATAGATTGTAATCCTGAATCCGGCTTACACTCGTGACAGGCCGGCGTTCGAGTGCCGTCAGAAGGGCATCCTGACTGATGACGGCTTCTGCCGCACCCGTGTCCTTTGCGGCCGCCGGCACGGTGAACGGATGACCAAGCGCCTGTTCCAGCGCCTTTTGCCAGATCTGCGGCCAGCCGGCCGTGCGTTCCTTGCCGCTCAGAAGCTGCAGGCGTCTGGCGGCCTCAGTCGGATGATTCCAGTGGATATTCGGCTGTCCGGGCTTTATGCGTCTTATGGCCCAGTTTTTGTTCAGGTCAAGCTCCGGCGGCAGGATGGCGCCCGCGCCGTCCGGCGTTGAAAAATAGAGCGCGCGTTCCGGCAGCTGTCTGACTTTGCGGTCAAGCGCAGCAGCGGTCAGGCGGTGGTCATCGCTGCCGTTCGGAAAGGCACCGTCCGTCACATCGGAGAGCAAACGCCGTTCTTCCGTCGTAAGAAAGGTGCCCGGCAGGTCGCCCTGCGGATAATGCCGTGCGCTGACGCCGGTCACAAACAGGACCTTCGCGGGATAGTTCACAATGTAGCGGAGCGGTGCCACGCGCACCCGATCAATCCCCGCCGGAATCTGCTTGACGTCAAGGCGCAGGATCGACTCGCTGAGAAGCTGACAGAAATGGGCCTGAGAGATCATCTGCGGGCCGAGAATACCGGCTGTTTCCTCCAGCCGCTCCTGCCACTCGTTGACGGCACGTGCCAGCGCCGTTGCCTGCAGCTGAAAGCCGCCGGCCTGAGCGTCGGCAAGCTCGGCCTCGATCCGGTCAAACAGGACTGGATGGGCCGCCAGATAACGGAGAAGGACGTGAACTTTAGCTTCGCCGCTGCGCGTCTTCCTCAATTCAGCACCAAGCTGCCCGGCTTCGTGCAAAAGCGCAATACAGGGAGCAAATTCAGGCTGTTTCACCTGATTCAGGATCGCCGGCAGACGTTTCAGTCCGGCAGCCAGACACGTATTTTCGAAACCGTCTGCTATGTCGGGCAGGATGCCCGACAGCGGGTTCACAAGCAACCGCATGAGATCATCCAGCCGGTCCTGTTTCTGACTGATGGCAAGCAGCGCCGTCATGTAACGCGAAAAGGGCGTCCAGCGGATATCACTCGCTTCATCCATAAATGACGGCACCTCGAATGCGCGCAGCACGTCGGCCAGCACAGCGCTGTCTTCGGGGCGGCAAAGGCCGACGGCGATGTCTCTGCGGGTGAGGTCCGTTTCGCGAAGCAATCGCCGGATTTCACCGGCCACGGCGCGTGCCTCGTCTTCGCCGGATTCGGAGAAAACGAATTCGTGCCGCGGCGAACGCTCCGGCAGCTGAACGTCCAGTGCTGTCTCTTCGCACGGCACGGCACGCTGCAGGCTGAGACGCGACCGTCTGGCATGCAGGAAGGACCGGCCGGGACCGGCCGGAAGCAGCACCGTCACCTGCCTCACCCGTTCTGCCAGCGCCCGGATGACGGCACTCTCACTGCCGGAAAATGGCGTCAGCTCACCGAATCCGGCGACGTACACATCGGTGTCGGACAAAAATGCCAGCGCCGGATCACGATTGTCCAGAAGGAGGCGGATCAGGCGGTCGGTATCCGCAGCCGAATCAACGAATCCGGCCTCATGCCTGGCCGCTTCCACCTGCTGCCAGAGCAGAGCCAGATCGGCAAATCGTTCCTTTTCACGCGGCAGGCCGGCCGTATCCGCGGCCGTTTCGAGCGCATCGGCCGTGACCAGATAGCGGGAAAATTCCTCGAGCATCGCGGACAGCTGCACGGCGAAGCCGGGTTTTTGCCGCAATCTGCCGAAACGGCGAAACTGCGCCTGCCCGGACAAAAGCACCTTGCCGATCAGCACGGCCCGGCCGGTTGACGTCAGACGTTTGACCGCCAGTCCGCCGGCTGCCGCAAACAGCCTGAAGGCCAGCCGGCGAAACGACAGCACTTCGGCCATCAGGAGGCCGCCGGCCTGCGTCCGCTCCAGGTATTGCCGCTCGACATCAGCCTTGGATGCTTCCGGCACGATCAGGATCACGCGGCGATCCGGCCAGCGCTCCGTCAGTCCCGTTATCTCCGCCAGCGCATGCCGCAGGAGAATCTGACTCGACGGATGTGAGACGAGGCGTACCATCAGCGCCGCGGCTCGTATTCAGCGCGCGGCACGAGATTGGCGGTGACCCAGGCCGGGGCCTCGGACAGCGCCGGATGAATCACCACGGACCGCTCGATCAGCTGAACTGAATTTGAGGGAATCGTCATGGTGCGGTAGGCACCGCGCTCCAGCATGGTCAGCTGGCTTCCGATTTCCGGATTGTGCACGACGCGGCGGTTGGCTCCGCTTTGCATCAGGTAGGCGAAAGGCTGCAAAAGCAGCGCCGCTTCGTGCCCGGCGATGTGGACGCCGAGAATGCGGTCCGTTTCACTGTCGACAATCATTTTGACGAAACCGTCGGCCGGCGTATCCTCCAATCCAAGCGCAAACCCCTTGACGACATCGGCCAGTGCCAGCCGGCCGATCTTCATGTCGTACCCCTGCTCCAGAGCTTCCTCTTCGGTCAGGCCGACCGACGCCACCTGCGGATGACTGAAGATGCAGGCCGGTACGGTTCCGTACTGTACCTGCCGGCGCGGTTCGCCCTCCTCGCGGAAAAACAGATTGTGCGTCAAGGTTTCTATTTCGTAATTCGCCTTGTGCCTGAATTGGGCCAGGCCGTTGATATCGCCGATGGCATAGATGCCCGGCTCACTCGTTTCGAGAAACTCGTTCGTGCGGATGTAAAAGTTTTCGTCCAGGAGAATGCCCGCGCGGTCCGCACCAAGATCGAGTGCATTCGACGTGATGCCCGATGCCAGAAAGACCATGCCCGTTTCCGTCTGATGCAGCATCTGGGTATTGCGATCCTCCCAGGTCACCTCAATGCGGCCGTTCGGCAGCCGTCTGGTTCGCTTAACGTCGGAACAGAGCGCTACCTGGACGCCGTCACGTTCCAGACCGTCTTTCAGAGCAAACGACAGCTCGCGGTCGAGTCCCGGAGCCAGCCTTACATTTCGCTGGAGAATCGTGACCCTGGTGCCCGTCGCCGCAAAGAAGTGCGCAAACTCACAGCCGATGGCTCCGCCGCCGATGATGACGACATCATCCAGGGGACCGTCCGGAAACCGGTCTTTGAAAAAGTGGACGGGCGTCATGAAGTCCACATCGCCGATGCCTTCGATCGACGGTATGGTGATGTGGCCGCCGGCCCCGATCACGATGGTTTTCGCCGTAAACGGTTCGCCCGTCGATCCGTCGGCAAATCGTGCCGCGACGGTTTTTTTGCCGACGAAGCAGACATCTTCATACATCGTCAGATTCGTTTCGGCGCGATACTCTTCCCGGATATCGAGGTTCTCCGATGTCTTTTCCAGAACGCGCGCCTTCAGCACGGCAAAATCGACCTCCGGCTTCGCCGTTTTCAAGCCGGTTTTAGCCGCACGCTCCAGGTGGCGGATCGTGTCGGCAACCGTAATGATCACCTTGGACGGTATGCATCCGTAGTTGAGACACGTGCCGCCATAATGCGCCCGCTCCGCGACGGCGCAGCGGAGTCCGCGGTCGAGCGCGGCATCGAGAACCTGAAAGGCAGCGCCCATGCCAATGACCAGCAGATCGTATGAGACCATATATTCCTCGTCTTTCATCCAAAACGGATCGTCTGTCAATACGTTATCGTATCAGCAGCTCCGACCTCAGGCAACGGCTTCACCTGTCCGGAACAAGCATCACCGACCCGGTTCGTCCATGTTAACACCGGGAACAAATGTTCGCAAAGTGCTTCATCTTTCGCCTGATGAATGCGCCGGGATCAAAAAAATCTGCATAAAGCATGCTAGAATGTTTGCCATGAGGCCGCTTCAGAAAAAAGAGGGCCTTCCGAATTGGGAAAAGACCATCATCTGGTTTTTGGCAGGTCAGGGCATTTCACAATTGGGATCGGGGCTCGTTCAGTTTGCGTTGATCTGGTATGTCACGATCCAGACGAATTCGGGATCATCTCTCATGGTGATCACGATTGCGTCATTTTTGCCTCAGCTCACCATCGCCCTGTTTGCCGGTGTCTGGGCTGACCGATTCAACCGCAGATGGATCATTATTCTGGCCGATGCGGGCATCGCGTTTGCGACGCTGGTCATCGCCCTGCTCTTCATATTCGGATATGAGCATGTCTGGCAGATTTATCTCGTATCCGCCATCCGGTCACTCGGCGGCGGCGTACAGGGGCCGGCTGTCACGGCCACGATTCCGCAGATTGTGCCGCGCGAGCAGCTCGTGCGGTACAACGGCATTCAAAGCACGATCGGCAATACGACGCAGCTGCTGTCGCCCATACTGGGCGGTGCCGTGATGGCGTTTCTGCCGATGTACGGCATCTTTTTCATCGATGTCGCCACAGCCGCAATCGCGATCACGATTCTCATTTTCCTGAAAACACCGAAACGTTATGCTGAATCGCCGTCCACGCTCTCGGCATCATCGGCAGCAGCCCAGCCGGCAGTCAGTTCCGACATCGATCTGGAACCGGCGATCGATTCGAATCTGGCCAGTCTGAAAGAAGGGCTGACGTATATCCGCGAATCGGAGCTGATCTCGCGGCTGATGCTGATCTACGGCGGATTCATGGTTCTGCTGTCGCCCACCATCATTCTCATGCCGCTCTACATCGGCCGCAATTTCGGCGACGAAGCCTGGCGGCTGACGGTCGCCCAGTCTTCCCTCTTCGGCGGCATGATGCTCGGCGGCCTGATCGTGTCCTGGATCGGAAAATTCAAGAACAAACTCAACATCGTCCAGTTCGCCGGCTTCATGCTGGCTCTGACATCCATCGCGCTCGGCCTTCTCGGAACGCTCTCATCGCCGCTTTTCCTGATCTTCGGCGCCATTGCGTTTGCCGCCGGCACAATCGTTCCGTTCTACACCACGAACGTGACCGTACTCCTGCAGGAGGAAACGCCGCCCGACCGCCACGGACGAGTGTTTGCCGTCCTGTTTATGATCGGCTCCGCAGCCATACCGGCAGGCATCGTCCTGTTCGGGCCGCTCGCGAACCTGATCCCCATTGAAGCCATCATGTTCATTACCGGGTCGCTCCAGCTGCTTCTCGTCTTCATGTCGAGACGCATGCTGCCTGCGGCTAAGGAAGAACTTGAGATAAAAGCAACAGCCGGCATTGAATCTGCATTCGCGGCCACCATGCCGGCGAACACACCATCGGAGGTAGAACATGAAACCAGAATTAATGATTCAGGACGTATGGGCAAGAGAGATCCTGGACTCCCGGGGCAATCCGACGATCGAAGTCGAGGTAACGGCCGCTGACGGTTCGATTGGCCGTGCCGCGGCTCCGTCCGGAGCATCGACCGGCGCCTTTGAAGCAGTCGAACTGCGTGACAACGACGAGACGCGCTACATGGGCAAAGGCGTCGAAACGGCCGTTGACAACGTGAACAGCATCATTGCACTCGACCTGTGCGGCATGAATGTATTTGAGCAGGCGGAGATCGACGCCTGGCTGATCGAACTGGACGGAACCGAAAACAAAGGCAATCTGGGGGCAAACGCCATGCTTGCCGTCTCGCTCGCCGTCGCCAAATGCGCCGCGGCAGCACTCGGTGTCGAGTTGTACCAGTACCTGGGCGGCATCATCGGCCGCACGCTCCCCGTGCCCATGATGAACGTGATCAACGGGGGCAAGCACGCCGACAACTCAATCAACCTGCAGGAATTCATGATCATGCCGGTGGGCGCTGAAAGCTTCAAAGAAGGGCTTCGCTGGTGCACCGAAGTGTTCCACACGCTGAAGTCACTCCTGAAAAAGGACGGATACTCCACGTCGGTCGGCGATGAGGGCGGATTTGCACCGAACTTCGCAAACGACGAGCAGGCGCTTGAATACATCGTGAAGGCGGTTGAAGCGGCCGGCTACAAGCCGGGCGAAGACTTCTTCATTGCCATGGATCCGGCATCGACCGAGCTGTTTGAGGAAGCCAAAGCAAAGGGTAAAGAAGGCTATCTGTTCTGGAAAACGGACGTTTTCAAAACAAAGGCCGAGATGGTCGACTACATGGCCGATCTGTGCGAGCGCTACCCGGTAATTTCGCTTGAAGACGGTCTCGCCGAAGAAGACTGGGAAAGCTGGCAGGCACTGACCGAACGCATCGGCGACAAAGTACAGCTGGTCGGCGACGACCTGTTTGTGACCAACACCGAGCGCATCGCCAAAGGCATCGAGCTGAACGCGGCCAACTCCGTCCTGATCAAGCTGAATCAGATCGGCACGCTGAGCGAGACGCTGGATGCCATTCAGCTGGCACAGGAGAACAACTGGACCGCCATCGTGTCGCACCGTTCAGGCGAAACGGAAGACGTCACCATCGCGGATGTCGTGGTTGCGACGAACGCCGGACAGATCAAGACTGGCGCACCGTCCCGCACGGACCGCGTGGCCAAATACAATCAGCTGCTCCGCATCGAAGAATCGCTCGGGGAGGCTGCACGCTACGCAGGCAGGAACGCTTTCCGCGTCAACTTCACGCGGTAAGCGCACACAACCGGCAAAAAAACGCGGGGTGAGGAAGCACGCTTGCTCACCCCTCTTTCCATTGGAGGCTAACCATGACCACACCCTTGCTGACAACATTACGTCAACACCTTAAAGCGCGCGGCATCGATGCGCTTTACGTACCGACGGCCGACCCGCATCAGAGCGAGTATGTCGGGGAGCACTACCAGACGAGGGCTTTTCTCACGGGCTTCACCGGCTCGGCCGGTACAGCCGTGGTGACCGCCGAACATGCTTTGCTCTGGACAGACGGCCGCTACTTTATTCAGGCGGAGCGCCAGATCAAGGATCGGGGGTTTTCCCTGATGCGCCTCAACACACCGGGATTCCCGTCTGTTACAGACTGGCTCTGCACACACATGCCGGCCGGCGGAACCCTCGCGTTCAACGGCCGTACGCTGTCACGGGCACAATACGACGAGCTGTCACGGGCACTTGACGCAAAGGGCGTAAGGCTTCTCGCCGACGACACCGTGCTCGAATCGCTCTGGGAAAACCGCCCCGCCCTGCCGCAAGAAGCTGTCTTTTTGCATGAACTTCGCTTCAGCGGGGAAACGACGGCCAGCAAGCTCGCCCGCCTGCGCGACGCGCTGGGCGATCTGGACGGCACGGTCATGTCCTCTTTGGAAAATATCGGCTGGCTATTCAATTTCCGCGGCAGGGATATCGCCCACAATCCGGTGGCATACGCGTACGCCGTGGTCACACCGGCCACGGCCGTGCTGTATCTTGACCGGGCAAAATATGATGACGCCTTCGCCCGGGAGATGACGGACAACGGCGTCACGCTGAAGCCGTACGATGCCGTCTGGAGCGATGCCGGAAGTATCACGGGACGTATCGCCGTCGATAAGAAGCGCACGAGTCAGGCGCTTTATCAGGCGCTGTCTCAGGCAGATCTCGTGTCGGCTCCGGAGCATGTGTACGCACTGAAAGCCCGTCTGAACGACACTGAAGAAGCAAATCAGCGTGAGACCTGGCTCGAAGACACGACGGCTCTGGTCCGTTTCCTGATCTGGCTCGAACAGGCGGTTCCGGCCGGCGATATCGACGAATGCCGCGCGGCCGACATGCTGAGCGCGATCCGGTCCAGGGGACGCCATTATCTGGAAGACAGCTTCGATACGATTTCAGCCTACGGCGACAACGCGCCGATGATGCATTACCGCGCGACGCCTGACAGCTCGCGTCTGCTGGAGCCAAAAGGTCTGTACCTTGTTGATACGGGCGGACAGTACCTCGGCGGGACGACCGACATCACCCGCACCGTCTCGCTGGGCGAACCGACGGCCGAAGAAATACGCGACTATACGCTTGTCTTGAAAGCCCATATCAATCTGGCCACGGCCGTATTTCTCCACGGCGCAAGCGGTCATTACCTTGATGTTCTGGCACGTCAGCCGCTCTGGCAGGAACATATCGATTACAAGAGCGGCACGGGACATGCCGTCGGCTACGTCTCCGGTGTCCATGAAGGTCCGCAGCGCATCGCCATGATGCCGAATAACGTGACGCTTGAACCGGGCATGATGATTACGAATGAACCGGGCATTTACCGCGAGGGCGTGCACGGCATCCGTCTCGAAAATGTCTACATCGTGAAGGAAGACGTCACCGTCGGCTCCGACCGCTTCCTCAAATTCGACTGCCTCTCGTACGCACCGTTCGACCGCCGCCTGATCGATGTATCCGCCTTGAGCGAAAAGGAACTGTCGTGGCTGAACGCGTACCATCGGGACGTTTGCGAACGCCTTCTGCCGCGGCTGAACGAGGACGAGCGCGTCTGGCTCGCCGCAAAAACGGCGCAGCTGTGACAGATATGCGCCTCGAACTGACTGACATCCATAAATCGTTCGGCACCAAGCACGTCCTGCGGGGCCTGTCGCTTCATGTCGAAAACGGACGCGCAACGGGGCTGCTCGGCAGAAACGGGTCGGGCAAAACGACGACGGCGCGGATCATTTTGAATGTCTTTTTGCCGGATAAGGGCACGGTGACGCTGGACGGCCGCACCATTCGCGCCGAGGATGCGGACATCGGTTACCTGCCGGAAGAAAAGGGCCTCTACCCGAAGCTGCCCGTGCTCGATCAGCTGATTTACTTCGGCCGGCTTCGCGGGCTGCCGCGGCGGCAGGCGCTTGAGGCGGCGGAACACTGGCTCGGGGTGGTCGAGCTTTCCCACGAGAAGTCGCGCAGGCTGGAGACACTTTCAAAAGGCAACCAGCAGAAAGTTCAGCTCATCTGCGCGCTGCTCACAAATCCTCAGATCCTCATTCTGGACGAACCGTTCGGCGGTCTCGATCCGGTCAACGCAAGGCTCCTGAAAACGATCGTGAATGAGCAGGTGGCAGACGGCAAGCTGGTCTTGTTTTCCTCTCATCAGATGGCAGATGTGGAAAGCTTTTGTGACGACATCGCGATTCTCCATGACGGGGTCATCGCCCGCTCCGGCCGCCTCTCGGACATCAAGCGGTCGTATCCGCAGAATCGGGTCGAGCTGCGGCTTGTCAGGGACGGCCGCCTGCAAAGCCAGCGCGAGGTGATGGAAGCTCTGAAGCCGAAATCGCAGGCTTTTGACAGCATCGCGCCGTACGGCCAGGACACGGTCGCCGTCCGCTTTCGGAGTGAGACGGATCGCCTGCCGTTTCTTCGCACGCTGATTGACAGCGGCTTTGATGTTGACTTGTACCGTATCCTGGTGCCGTCACTTGACGAGATCTTCGTCGAAACCACCGCCGGAGGCCAAAGCCATGAATAAGCGTGTTCTGACCGTGATCCAATTCGAATTTTTGTCTTTTCTCAAGTACAAGCTTTACGTCATCCTGACCGCCGTATTGTGCCTCCTCGTCTTTGCCGCGTTCTTCCTGCCGGGTCTGCTGGCGGGAGACGGGCAGGCAGACGTGATCGCAGAACCCGCGGCCGACCGCCAGATTCTCTACGTTTCCGGCGGCAGCGACAGAGAGCTCGCCGTCCTCGGCGATCTGCTGCCGGAGTTCTCGCTGCAGGCTTCGGCGGAGCCGGCAAAAGCGCTTTTGGCATCGGATTCGGACGAGCCCGTTTACGGCGTCCTTTCCCTCTCGGTTACGGGCAGTGAACTGACCGTGCCCGGACTGGCCATGACGGATTATCTGCCGGGCAGGATTCAGCGTGCCGTCGAGCAGATGAGCATCATCTCGTCCCTGAGGGAGGCCGGCATGCCGGAAGGCGAAGCGTTCGAGCGCGTCGTCAACATCCCGTTTTCGCTGCGGGATCTGTCGGCTGACGAAGGCAAGGGCCAGTCACAGACCTACATCTATGCGTACATCATCCTGATGCTGCTCTACCTCTCCGTGATCATCTACGGGCAGGTGGTGGCGGGCAACATCGCGTCCGAAAAGGGAAACCGCACGATGGAGCTCCTGATCACGTCGACGAAACCGCTCAATTTGCTCGTCGGCAAGGTGATGGGCAGCGGCCTCGCCGGCCTGCTCCAGCTCACGCTGATCCTCGGTTCGGCTCTTGTCAGTTACTCTCTGAACCGCGCTCAGCTCACGGAGCTCATGCCGCTCGGCGAAGTCACACCGGCCATGCTGCTCTACACGCTCCTCTTCTTCACCCTCGGCTACTTCACCTCCGCCTTCCTCTTCTCTGCCCTCGGCTCGCTGGTCAGCCGCACGGAAGATGTCAACCGGACCGTCATGGCCATTTCGTTTCCGCTGATCGCCGTTTTCATGGCGGCGATGTCGGCCCTCTTTAATCCGGCCGCTTCGTACGTCAGGACGCTGTCCTTCGTGCCGTTTTTTGCGCCGTTCCTGATGTTTGTGCGAACCCAGATGCTGGTCGTGCCGCCGTGGGAAATTCTCCTGTCCGTCGTGATCAGCCTCGTCACACTTGCGGGTGTGGCCTGGATCTCGGCCAAGATTTATCGGCTCGGTACGCTCTTCTACGGCAACTCGGTCAAGCCGAAAGAGCTCATGCGCATGCTGAGGTACTGATGCCTGAGCTGCCGGAAGTTGAAACGATACGGCAAAGCCTGTCCGAGCGACTGGGCTCAGCACGCATCACGCGGATCGAGCAGCGCTTCCCGGGCGTCTTCAGCGACCTTTCGGGCGGATATGCGCTTCCGCTCACAGTTGAGGGCTTGCGCCGCCGCGGCAAGTATCTGCTGATCGATCTCTGCGACGATCGCGGCAGCCCCCTGATCCTGATCCTGCATTTTCGCATGACGGGCAAGTGCCTGCTCACGGATGGCGGTGCCGAACCGGCCGCGCATACGCACGTCAGCCTCTTCGCAGAGGACCGTGACGGCGCACAGTGCCGGCTCGATTACAACGACGTGCGGCGCTTCGGCCGCATCTGGCTTTTTTCCGGCCGCGACGAGACGGTTCACCCGACCATCCGCGCGCTCGGACCGGAACCGCTCTCCGACCAGTTCACGGCCGACAGCCTGTGGCAAAGCATCCGGCGCCATCCTCAGCCGTCCGTCAAGGCGATACTGCTCAATCAGGCGGAGATCGCGGGCATCGGCAATATTTATGCCGATGAAGCGCTTTTCCTCGCCGGCATCCGCCCCTCGAGACGGGGCAGATCCATCCGCAAATATGAGGCGGTCCGGCTCCATCAGGCAATCCGGGATGTGCTCTTGCTCGGCATCGGCCATCGCGGCACATCCTTCCGCGATTACGTCGACGGGCTCGGCCGTCAGGGGTCGTTCCAGCAGGTTCTGAACGTCTACGGCCGAAGCGGGGCGCCCTGCCGCGTCTGCGGGACGCCGCTTCAGACTGCGACTGTGGCCGGCCGCACGACTCGCAGCTGCCCCGTCTGTCAGAAATGAGAAGAAGCAGATGACCGGATCAGGAGGTAACCGATGGAAAGACTGACTGTTGCCCTGCTGCAGCTGCAGCCGGAACGCACGCGTGACGCCAATCTGGAGAAAGGTCTGACAAGCTGCCGCCGGGCCAAGGCAATGGGCGCGGATATCGCGCTCTTTCCGGAAATGTGGAGCACCGGCTATCGCATGGCGGACGATGACGCCGCACTTCGGGCTGACGCTGCAGCGGCTGACAGTAACTTCGTCGTGTCATTCGGGCAACTTGCCGCCGAACTGAACATGGCGATCGGGATCACCTTTCTGGAACAGTACGACCCGGCACCCCGAAACAGCCTCTGCCTGTTTGACCGTTTCGGGCGGCGGCAGTTTATCTACGCCAAGGTGCATACCTGCGACTTTGATGCAGAAGTTCGCCTGACACCGGGCGATGCATTCCCTGTCGCCGATCTCGACTGCGGAGAGGGTACGGTCAAGGTCGGTGCCATGATCTGCTTCGATCGGGAGTTCCCCGAAAGTGCACGCATCCTGATGCTGAACGGCGCCGAGATTATTCTCGTGCCGAACGCATGTCCCATGGAAATCAATCGCCTGTCCCAGCTGAGGGCACGGGCCTTTGAAAACATGCTGGGCATCGCAACGGCAAACTACCCCCTCGGAACACCGGATTGCAACGGGCACTCCTCCGCCTTTGACGGCATCGCCTGGTGCAAGGACGAGATGTCCCGCGACTCGCTTATACTGGAAGCCGGCGAGGCGGAAGGCATCTATCTGGCGCACTTCCCGCTTCAGGCCATGCGACGGTATCGCGAGACGGAAGTCTTCGGCAATGCCTGGCGCCGCCCGGAGGTTTATGAAGCACTCGTGTCCCCTGCAGTCAGCGCGCCGTTTCAGCGCTATAATGCGCGGCAAAAGGGGCAAGTGTGACGGATTCGCCTCTCCTGATTCGCTACACTGTTTGGCAATGATTACGCAAAATGAAAAAAAGATTATCGTTTACTTTGACATCGACGGAACGCTGATCGATTCGGCCAATAGTATTGCGCTGTCCCAAGCGACTGCGGATGCCATTGCCGAACTGAAACGGCGAGGTCACCTCGTCGCCGTGAACACGGGCCGCAGTTACGCCTTCATTCCGCCCGAAGTGCGTGCGCTCGATTTTGATGCCTGTATTGCCGGCTGCGGCACGTATATTTCGTATCGCGGCGAGACGATTCTGAATGAGTATTTTTCACATGCGGACGTCGACCGCATCATCAGCGCGTTCCGCGCAGAACGCCTCGACATGATACTGGAGGGACCGGAGCATGTTTATTTGGAAGCAGTCGGCTTCGATCCGCTGATGATGGCCGACTCCCGCCATCTGTTTCATGAATCCCACAGCCTGAAGACACTGCCGCAGGAGACCGTGCGTGCAAACAAGATCAGCTTCATGGTGAAATCCGGAGAAAAGGACCGCCGCATCCGTGAGTCGCTGAAAGATCTTTTGCACTTCATTCTGTACCCGTACGAGCTGCGCGAGGGCATGCCTCACGGGTTCACCAAGGCGAGCGGCATGGATGTGCTGGAGCGGGTAATCGGCGGTGAAGTGCGCTCTTACGCATTCGGTGATTCGGTCAACGACCTTGATATGCTCCAGCGGGCGAACGTCGGCATTGCGATGGGCAACGGTCAGGAGTCGGCCAAGGCCGTCAGTGACCTGGTGGCACCGCCGCTTGCCGAAAACGGCATTGCACGCATGCTGAAACAGCTGAAGCTGATTGAAGGCTGAGGAGGATTGGATGGATCGCGACACGGCTCTGATACTTGTTTACGGTGCGGACGGCGATGATCCGCGCGTTCGCTTTCTGCGCGAGGGCGAATCATATCTGAACTATGCGCTCAAGCTGATCGGCCGGGACGACACGAAAAAGACGATTGCCGAGCTGCTGGACCTGCCGGCCGCTGCCGTGGTCGAGACGGATCCGGATGCACCCAGTCTCCTTCTCTTTGCCGGTTTTCCGGACAAGACGGTCCATCTTCTGCTCGGCGCGCTGCGCGATAACCAGATCCGCTTCGATCTGAAGGCTGTCGTCACCGGGACGAATCGCGGCTGGACGCTTGACCGGCTGCTTGAAGACCTCAGGGACGAGCACGCCGTGATGAATGCCTGGCAGGCACTGGCCGCCCTGACCCAAAAGGCGGATCTGCTCCTGATGGAACCGGCCGTTCTCCTGGATACGGGCGGATTCGAAGCGGACGTGGAAGCGGTCAAATCATTTCTGCGGCAGGAATCTAATGAAGCGATTACGCTTGACATATTAATCGAGAAAAAGAAAAAAATCGAAGACCATTTGTCGCGCCTCGGTTATTAACGTCGAACAATTGTGCGCCTCGGTTTGATCGGATACGCATGCCGCGGTTTTGCGCAATTGTGCACAAAGTTATTAACATTGTGAATTGGGAAATACACAGAATCAACCACAATTAATTTGTTAATAAGTCTGAAAACGTCCTGATTTTAGGCATTTGCGACTTTTATCGCGGCCCCGTTTCTGTTAACATAACGGGACTAAAAAGAAACGCGGAGAATAGACATGATGCCAAATCAGGCGAAAGTAATCTGGCAGCAGGCGTGCGATGAATACCTTCAGGGGCAGGTCAGCGCACTCTCATACAACACATGGTTTGCCAAAGTTGACCCTTACCTGAAAGATGACGCGACCATCGCGCTCGCCGTACCCGACGATATGATCCGCGAACATATCGAAGACTATATGCCGCTCGTCCGGAAAGCCATAACGAAAGTGAGCCGGCAGAGTCTTGACGTTGTCGTCGAAGTGGGCAACGGCAAAACAGTCAGCCCCAGGGCGGCACGCACCGAGCAGGCCCAGCCGGGCAGGCGGTCGTCTCTGAACCCGAATCTGACATTCGATAATTTTATCGTGGGCGGCGGCAATGAACTGGCCTACACGGCGAGTCAGTCGATGGCCAATCAGCATGCGCACCAGTTCTCGCCGCTTTATCTCTACGGCGGATCCGGCGTCGGCAAAACGCATCTTCTCCACGCCATCGGCAATTATGTCAGGACGCACATGCCGTCCAAGCTGGTCGTCTATATTCCGACGGAGCAGTTTGTCAACGAATACATCGGCTGCATCAAGAGCAACCGCTTCGACGAATTCCGCAACAAGTACCGCAAGGCCGACTTCCTCCTGATCGACGACATCCAGTTTCTGGAAGGCAAGGAAAAAATGCAGGAGGAGTTCTTCCATACGTTCAACACGGTGCATGAATCCGGCAAATTTGTCGCGCTCACATGCGACAAGCCGCCGAAGAGCCTGACCACGCTGGAAGACCGCATCACGACGCGCCTGTCGAGCGGCTATACGATTGACATTCAGCCGCCCGATTATGAAACGCGCGTGGCCATCCTGAACAATCTGTCGGAAAAGCACGGCATCCACATTCCGCTCGATGTGATCGAATACATGGCGAAGCACATCTCGCGCAACGTGCGCGAGCTGGAGGGTGCGTTCAAAACACTTACGGCCATCTCGCAGCTGGGGGCTCAGATTACGCTCGACGTGGCACAGAACGTCTTGAAGAACATCGTGCAGCCGGGTGCCGTCAAGGTGATCGACAGCCGGCTCGTGATGGATGTCGTTTCGAACTACTACGGGGTCACGATTACTGACCTGATGTCCAAGCGCAGAAGCCAGGATATCGTCGTGCCGCGACAGGTGGCCATGTACATTTGCCGCTGCAAAACGAGCATGACGCTGGAAGAAATCGGCCAGGCGTTCGGCGGCAAGAATCACGCAACCGTTATTCATGCCTATGATAAAATCAAAAGCGATTTACGCACTAATACACACCTGCTGGAGCATGTGACCGCAATTGAAGCGCGTTTGGGCTGAATAGCTTTTCACAAATTCACACGATTGTTGACGAATGTCTGTGAATTGCCTTGTGAACAAACTGTGGATAACCGAAAATTGTGAAATAGATTGACTTAGGCACAAACGGTGCACAGAGAAACTGACGAACCGTCAACAGAAAGAAGCGGCGCATGGTCGGCCGCAGCGCTATTATTCACACAATTGACAGACCATAACAAAGAAGACGGATAAAAGCATTGATAAAGCGGTGTGCAGGCACCGGGAGGAGTCCCATGAAAGTTATTTGTTCCAGAAGTTTGTTTATCGACGCAATCAGCACCGTACAAAAAGCGGTCGGCACCCACACCACCATCAGCATTTTGGAAGGCATTCTCTTCGAGGCGACCGATGCAGTGAAACTCACCGGCTATGACTCGGAAACGGGCATCGAACACACGATGCCGGCTGAAGTGCTGGTGCCGGGGCAGGTGGTTATCGCCGCCAGGCTGCTGGGCGACGTGGTTCGCAAACTTCCGGACGATACGATTAAGCTTGAAGTCGACGACAATCTCATGATCACGATCGAAAGCGGTTCCAGCGTGTTCCATCTGCGCGGCATTTCCGCACTGGACTACCCGAAAATCCCGGTTGTCGAAGATGCGAGACTCCTGAAAGTGCCGCAGGGCAAACTGGTTGAGATGATCCGACAGACGGCATTTGCCGCCAGCACCGATGACAGCCGGCCTATTCTGAACGGCGTCAATGTGATCCTTGAGCAGGGGCGGCTGAGCCTCGTCGCCGTTGACGGATTCCGTCTGGCCGTGCGTCATGAAGCGGTGGAAGGCCGTGATGAGAGCGTATCCTTCATTGTGCCGGCAAAAGCCATGTATGAAGTGGCGCGCGTCCTGCCGAATGTGGACGGCGATATTTCGATCTATTACTCGCACAATCACATACTCTTCGATTCGGACGAAACACGTCTTGTCTCCCGCCTCATCCGCGGCGAGTTCATGAACTACAAGAGTCTGATTCCGCAAACGGCGGAGTCGAGCCTGACCGTCAACAGAAGCCATCTGCTGGCAGCCTGCGAGCGCGCCTCCCTGATCATTGAATCGGAGAGCAAGCGCTTTCCGGTGACCTTCCTGAGTACGTCGGACACATCCCTGCAGGTGTCCGCACGCACCGATGTCGGCACCACAGAGGAATCAATCGACATTACGCTGAGCGGCAAGCGTTTCGACATCGATTTCAATCCCAGATATTTCATCGATATCCTCAAGGTCGTCCCGGATGACCAGGTGAAAATCGATTTTTCCGGCAGTGTGGGGCCCTGTGTGATCCGGCCTCTTGAGGGAGACCGCTACGCTTACATGATCTTGCCGCTGCGCCGCTGATGCGACTGAGAGAGCTCGATCTGACTTCATATCGCAACTACGAGAGGGAAACGCTGACGTTCGCGGACGGCGTGACCCTCTTTTACGGTCAGAACGCACAGGGCAAGACGAATATTCTGGAAGCCATTTTTCTTTGTACGTGTGCGCGCTCGCATCGCACCGGACGAGATACGGAGCTCATCAAGGCCGGACATGACGGCTACAGAGTCGGCATCGACTATGAGACGGATCGGAGCGAATCCGAATCACTGTCGCTTGCCTATGACCAGACGCAGGCCAGGCGCACCATAGAGCACAACGGCATCCGCCTGCAGCGTGTTGCCGACCTGATGGGCCTGTTCCATGCCGTCATATTTGCCCCCGAAGATCTCGCCATTGTGAAGGACGGTCCGTCTGAGCGGCGGCGTTTTCTCGATCTCCTGATTTCGCAGCAAAAGCCGCGATACTTCCGCGAGCTCTCCGTCTACCTGCATATCCTGAACCAGCGCAACAAGCTCCTGAAACGGTTCAGAGAAGAAGATTCCGGCCAAAATGACATGCTTCAGCTCGATATCTGGGATGAACAGCTGGCCAAATCCGGCGCGTATGTCATGGCCACGCGCCAGTTCTATGCCGCACAGCTGGAAAAGAAGGCGGCGGCCGCGCTCGCCCACATCACGGGTGATGGGGAGACCTTGTCCCTGAAATACAAGTCATTCGGGGCAAAATCGGAGGATGAGGCTTCCATCGAGACGGAATACCTGCAGCGCCTTCATCACGGCCGTCGCGATGACATCCTGCGCGGAAGCACCAGTGCCGGTCCTCACCGCGACGATCTCGAGATCCGCCTGGACGGGTTCGATGTGCGCGCCTATGCCTCCCAGGGGCAGCAGCGTTCGATCACGCTCGCCCTGCGCATTGCGGAGCTTCGCATATTGCACGAGGAAACGGGCGAAGCGCCGATCCTGCTTTTGGACGATGTCATGTCCGAACTCGATGTGACGCGGCGGACCAATCTGCTGACGGCGATTCAAGGGTATCAGGTGCTGGTGACGTGCACCGATCTCCACCAGGTGTTTTCACCTGAGCTCGCCACGGCAATCTACGAGGAGCGTTCCGATCTCGGCCGGATCAATCCGGCGGAAAGTGATCGGCTGAGCAACCTGGGCACCATCAATTTCTATAAGGTGGCAAACGGATCCGTGAGTTACCGCGGCAGTGTGAACAAAACTGAAAACGACTGAAAACAGGGGGTTTTGGCTATTATGTCAGGCGCCCTGCTCTTTAAAAATACAGCAGGAAATGGTATAATTCTTATATGTATGTACACCTCGGTGGCGAAGTATCAATCCCGTCCGATTTAATCGTCGGTATCTTTAATCTGGATTCGATTTCGGACGAGAACACCATGGCTTTCATGCAGCAGATGGAAGAGGCCGAGCAGCTCGAGCTGATGAGCGGCGATTTACCCCGCTCGCTTATCGTGACTCTGGAGCGATCGTACCTCTCCCCTCTTGCTTCCGGAACGCTTTTGAAGCGCTGGCAGACAAATATCAGGCAGGGAGTAATTAACGGTTCATGGACGATTTGAAAGACACACATTTGGATGCCATGTTGGAACGAGCGGAGGACGATGCGCGCGAACGCGCGCTGCTGGCCGATTACGTGGAAGATATGTCGGAGGATCGGGTCCATCCCGCATTTTATGACACGACCAATGCATCGGAATACAGCGACAGCGACATTCAGGTTCTGGAAGGCATGGAAGCGGTGCGCAAGCGCCCAAGCATGTATATCGGCGACACGCACCAGCGCGGTCTCCATCACCTGATTTATGAGATCGTGGCCAATTCGGTTGACGAGGCGCTTGCCGGACGCTGCGATGAAATATGGGTATCGATCAACCCGGACGAATCGATCCGCGTTGAAGACAACGGCATCGGCATTCCGGTCGGCATTCACCCGCAAATGGGCATTCCGACCGTTGAAGTGGTGCACACGGTTCTGCATGCCGGCGGTAAATTCGGAGGCGGAGCTTACAGCGTATCCGGGGGTCTTCACGGAGTCGGTGCCTCCGTTGTCAATGCTCTGTCCGAATGGATGACGGTTGAAGTGCACCGCGACGGCAAAATTCATAAAATGGCTTTTGAACGCGGCGTGACCACATCTCCCCTGCATATTACAGGCGAAACGGATCACCACGGGACGATTACCGAATTCAAGCCGGATCCTCAGATATTCGAGGATACGACGATCGATTTCGAGCTGATGCTGAACCGCTATCGTGAAATGGCCTTCCTGAACAGCGAGGTCAAAATCAATCTGGCCGATCTGCGCCAGGAGCCGGCTGTCCGAAAAGAACTGCATTACGAAGGCGGCATTGTTTCCTTCGTCGAATATCTGAACAAGCACAAGTCGGTGCTGCACAAGACGCCGATCTACATCTCTGCGAAACAGAATGATGTTTTCGTCGAGATGGCCATTCAGTACAACGAATCGTACGCGGAGAGCGTATATTCCTATGCGAACAACATCGCCACCGTGGAGGGCGGCACGCACCTGACCGGTTTCCGTTCGGCGCTGACCAAGACGATCAACGACTATGCACGCAAGTACAACTTTCTTAAAGCGGCTGACCGGAATCTTCAGGGTGAAGACGTGCGTGAAGGCATGGGCGCGATCATAAGCATCAAGATGGGTGAACCGCAGTTTGAGGGGCAGACCAAAACGAAGCTCGGCAATTCAGAAGTGCGCACGATCGTCGAAAGTGTCATGAATGACAAGATGGCATCGTATCTGGAAGAGAATCCGCAGACTGCGCGCACGATTATCGATAAGTGCCTGTCAGCCTCGAGAGCGCGCGATGCAGCCCGCAAGGCTCGTGATCTGACGCGCAGAAAGACGGCGCTCGATTCAAATGCGCTTCCGGGCAAACTGGCCGACTGTCAGTCGAAGGATCCCCGTTTCAGCGAATTGTTCATTGTCGAGGGTGACTCTGCAGGCGGTACGGCAAAAGGCGGCCGTGAACGCAAGTATCAGGCAATTCTGCCGCTTTGGGGCAAGATGCTGAACGTGGAGAAGGCGCGTGTTGACCGCGTATTCGATAACGAAAAGCTGCTGCCAATCGTACTGGCGCTCGGTGCCGGCATCGGCAGTGATTTCGATCTCGAGAAGCTGAGGTATCACAAAGTTATCCTGATGGCTGACGCCGATGTGGACGGTGCTCATATCCGTACGCTGCTGCTGACCTTCTTGTTTCGCTATATGCGTCCCTTGATCGAGGCAGGCCATGTTTACATCGCCTGTCCGCCTCTCTATCGCGTGTACCAGGGCAACTCCAGTTTTTACGCGTACAGCGACGAGGAGGTGAAGCAGATCAAGGAAGAGAACAACTGGTCGGATCCGAAAATCCAGCGCTTCAAAGGTCTCGGTGAAATGAGTACGGAACAGCTGTGGGAAACGACGATGAATCCTGAAACACGCATGATGAGACAGGTTCAGGTGACGGATGCTCAGAAATCGGACGAAGTGTTTACACTGCTGATGGGTGATAAGGTTGAACCGCGGCGCGACTTTATCCGTGAAAATGCCCGCTACGCTACTGTCGACTCCTGATGTTTCACGTGAAACATTGATCTGCGGCAGCGCGGCACGACTTGTTTATGATGGCCGCCATGTTTCACGTGAAACATGGCGGCCTTTTGATACAATGGATCAGAAGCAGAAGCTTTCGGGAAAGGCATGGCGATGGTTCCGATAATAGCGGTAGTTAATCAAAAAGGGGGCGTCGGGAAAACGACGTCGTGTATCAGTATATCGGCGCTGACAGCCAAGCGTGGCAAGAAAGTGCTCTTGATCGACAGCGATCCGCAGGGCAATGCCACGTCGGGGCTGGGATACGATAAGAACGCGATTGAAAGGACGACGTATGACGTGCTGATCAATCAGACGGACTTGAAGGATGTCATACGGCCGACAGCCGTGCGCAATCTTTATTTATGTCCGTCCAACATTAACCTCACCGGCGCTGAAGTTGAACTGGTCGATCGAGAGCATCGCGAATCAGTGCTGAAACAAAGTGTAAAAGCGATTCAGGACAACTACGATCTGATATATATTGACTGTCCGCCGTCACTCGGCTTGCTGACCTTGAATGGGCTCGTTGCGGCGGATCGGCTGCTTATCCCGATTCAGGCCGAGTATTACGCGCTTGAAGGCGTAGGGCAACTTCTGAAAACTTACGAGCTGATCCGGCAGGGGCCAAATCCCGAATTGGAAATTGAAGGTGTGTTTCTGACCATGTTTGACAGCCGGACGCAGTTGTCGAAGCAGGTGGCCGATGAAGTCCGGCTGCATTTTCAGGACCTCTGCTACCGCACGCAGATTCCGCGCAATGTACGGCTGAGCGAGGCACCGAGCTACGGCAAACCGATTCATGAATACGACCGATTATCGAAAGGTGCGCGCGCTTATGATGCGCTGACGCGCGAAATACTGAGCCGGCTGAAAAAGAAGGGAGCGATACGCTGATGGCACAAGGAAAGGGCAGCAAAGGACTGGGAAAAGGATTGTCGGCGTTGATCTCGCAGACAGCCGATAATTCTGGCGGCGATCGGCTGGAACAGATTGATGTTCAGGCGATTGAAGCGAATGACAGGCAGCCGCGCAAGGCATTCTCTGAAGAAAAGCTGGAGGGGCTGGTCGAATCCATTCGCGAGAACGGAATCATCCAGCCGCTTATCCTGCGCACCGTGCGGCCGGGGAAGTATGAAATCGTTGCAGGTGAGCGGCGATGGCGCGCAGCCAGGAGTATCGGATTAAAGACGGTGCCTGCGGTAATCCGTGATGTTGATGAAACGGAAAAAATGAAGCAGGCGCTGATTGAAAATATTGTCCGTGAAGATCTTAATGCGATTGAAGAGGCGGAAGCAATTAATACCTTAATAGAGTCGCATCACCTGCTGCAGGAGGATGTTGCGAAAATTCTGGGTCGCAGCCGCACGGCGATTACGAACACGCTGAGACTGCGTCAGTTAGATCCTGATCTGAGAAAACTCGTGATCGACGGCAAATTGACGGCCGGACATGCACGGGCACTTTTGGCCATCGACGACCGTAATCTGCGCAAAACGATCGCGCTTCAGATTGTGGAAAATAGTCTCAGCGTGCGTGCCACGGAATCTCTGGTCAATCGCTGTCTCTCGCCCCAGCCGCAAAAGACAAGGCCTGCCGAGTCCGCACAGCATTCCATCAGCGTAAAAGATTTGGAGCGCCGGCTGAAGCGCCATTTCGGCACGAACGTGCAGGTACAGGATGCAAAGGGAAAAGGGAAGGTCGTCATCAGCTACACGTCGCTGGACGAGCTGGACCGCCTTCTGGAGCAGTGGGGAATTCGCGGGACGGCCGATTCTTGACACGTCACACCTGATTGGCTATATTTGCTAGAGCACACGGAGAGATGGCCGAGCGGTTGAAGGCACCGGTCTTGAAAACCGGAACGGGTACGCCCGTCGCAGGTTCAAATCCTGTTCTCTCCGCCATCTAGAACTGGAGAAGTACCCAAGAGGCCGAAGGGGACGGTTTGCTAAACCGTTAGTGGGGGCAACCCCAGCGAGAGTTCGAATCTCTCCTTCTCCGCCACATGTCGAAAGGCCCTCGCAAGAGGGCATTTCGCTTT
>DUPJ01000147.1 GCA_012838355.1 Clostridiaceae bacterium | reverse complement strand
TACTGAATGCCGTGCTTGCGATAATGACGGTCGTTTGCGTGTCGTTCGTCATTATCGACATCGTGCTTTTTGACATGTACAATGCCGCCCTGCTTAATGCTGGGGCTGCTGCTGCAGCCGTATTCACGATCATCTTTTTTAAGAAGACCAATAAGTATAAGCCGGCTGCCCATTTATCAGTGGTGATTCTGGTTTTAACCTTGGCCTCTTTTTTTGAAATCACACAGAATAAACACTATGCGTTTTATTGGCTGTGCATACTGCCTCCCATTACCTACTTTTTATTGGAAAAATTGTCGGCGCGAATCGTGCTTGGCTTATTCGGCATCTATATGGCTTACTTTGTCTATGCGAACAGTCCATCCTGGAGTCCGGCAGCATTTGATGCGCAGTCTGTTTTCAATATTATTGGTGCATCGTTCAGTCTGGTCCTGATGATTGCATATTACGAAAGAAGCCGCAAAGAAGCATGGTCTGAGCTTAACAAATCGATACAGCAGCTGACCGAAAGCAAAGAAGATCTTGATCTGATCTTGAATTCGTCCGCAGAGGCTATCTATGGTGTTGATCTTGCGGGTAACTGCACGTTCTGCAACCGAAGCTGCCTCACCATGCTCGGGTATGGCGACCAGGCGGAACTGCTCGGAAAAAACATGCACGAGAGTATTCATCACAAAAAGTATGACGGCAGCCATATGCCTGCTGAAGCATGCAAAATATTGGAGGCTGTCAACCAGGGAAAGGGTGCCCACGCGGACGATGAAGTGTTCTGGCGAGCCGACGGCACGTCGTTTGCCGTTGAGTATTTTTCATATCCGCAGGTCAAAAACGGGGATGTCATCGGAGCCGTCATAACCTTTATGGACATCAGCGACCGCAAGCAAAAGGAAGCCGAGATACAATATCTGAACTGCTACGATACGCTGACCGGGCTGAAGAACAGACGGTGCTTTGAGCAGGACCGCGCGAAGATCGATCATCCGAAAAACCTTCCGCTCTCTGTCATATTTGCGGACATCAACGGTCTGAAGATGATCAATGACATATTCGGACATTCTTCAGGTGACCTCCTCCTGAGAAAGTCGTCCGAAATATTGGCCAGGATCTGCAGGCCAAATGACCTGATCGCCCGCTTTGGCGGGGATGAGTTTGTCATGCTCCTGCCCAATACAACCGAAGAAAAGGCCGCAGAGATGGTTGACAGCATTGGTTCCCAGTTTGCCAGGACCAATATTGACGCCGTCAATTTGAGCATTTCTCTTGGACTCGACACGAAGCATCGTGCGGAGCAATCGCTTGAAAAGGTCATGGAAAATGCCGAAAACAACATGTACAAGGACAAGATTATCAACCGCAAAACGGTTAACCGCGACATCATTGACACGCTGATCGATGCGCTGCACACGAGGAATCCGGGGGAAAAGCGACACTCTGTTTCAGTCAGCGCATTGTGTTTTGATATGGGCTCAGCCTTGGATCTTCCCGAAACGGAAATCAGCAAATTGAGCAGAGCCGGTTATCTGCATGATATCGGCAAAACCGTCCTCGACGAAAGCATCGTGAAAAAAGAAGTCTTGTCGGAAGAAGAAATCGAAATCATGCAGCAGCACACAGTCGCCGGATACCGCATCCTTAATCTGTTTGACGACACGCTCGATTTGGCCGAATACATTTATGGTCATCATGAACGATGGGATGGTTCGGGCTACCCGCGAGGATTGAAAGGCGAGCAGAGTCCGCTCATTTCAAGAATCATTGCCATTACCGAGACGTATGACCGGGTGCTGTCGAGAGGTGATGCGTTTGCACGCGGGCAAAGAAACGCCGCTCTGGAGGTCATAAGACGGGGAGCCGGCACTCAGTTCGACCCGAAACTTGCGGAAGTCTTTGTTCGCATGATGGAAAACCGCGGGAATACGAGTGGCAGCCCTGAGCATCATGCAGTCCGGCATGCCGGCATTGATTCATCACATTGACCGCTTTCGGCGTGATGTTACGCCGCGCTTGTGTTTGCGGCTTATTACGCCTATGATGGCAGGCGTGCAAATTTGTCTTTTATGCGAAACGGTATCCAGTCCCGGCAATCTTTCCCACTTGAGATAAACAGCTGCATCGAGACGGACCACGTCAACCGACGCTAATGTGAGCCTGCCTTCGCGGCGGGATAAAATCCGATCTGCCCATGTCCGTCGGCGGATCGAAATAGGAATGAGAGAAACACATGCAATTTCAGGAACTGAAAATCATACCCGAGATACTGAACGCGTTGAAGCGGGAAGACTACACCGAACCGACGCCAATACAGGAACAGGCAATTCCTGTGGTTCTGAGCGGCCGCGACCTGCTTGGCTGTGCCCAGACCGGCACAGGGAAGACGGCAGCATTTGCCATCCCGACTCTGCAGCTTCTGGCGCAGACGAAATCAGGCGCAGACCGGCAGCGGCCCATCCGCTCCCTGATTCTGACACCGACCAGAGAACTGGCGATTCAGATCTATGAGAGCTTCTCCGCTTACGGCCGTTACATGAAACTGCGTACCACAGTCGTCTACGGCGGCGTCTCGCAAAAAGGACAGGAAGATAATTTAAGCCGGGGCGTCGACATACTGGTCGCCACACCGGGACGCCTCCTGGACCTGATGGACCAGTCGCTCATCGATCTGAAAGACATTGAAATATTGATTCTGGACGAAGCCGACCGCATGCTCGATATGGGCTTCATCCATGACGTCAGGAAGATCGTCGCCAGAACACCGGGCGAGAAACAGACCCTTCTGTTTTCAGCCACCATGCCGGACGACATCGCACGGCTGTCGAACGAATGGCTGAAGAAACCTGCAAGAGTCAGCGTCACGCCGGTATCGTCCACGGTCGAATCAACCGAGCAGTATATCTGCTTCGTCGACAAGGGCAATAAGCGAAATCTGCTCACGCATATCTTGCAGGACGATGCCATTACCTCCGCACTCGTATTCTCCCGCACAAAGCACGGCGCGAATCAGATTGCAAAGCATCTGGCGGCGAACGACATTCCGGCACTGGCCATCCACGGCAACAAGTCGCAAAGTGCGCGTCAGAATGCCCTGAACGCATTCAAGAACCGGGAACTGCGCGTTCTGGTCGCGACGGATATTGCCGCACGCGGCATCGATATAGAAGAGCTCTCGCACGTGATCAACGTCGATCTGCCCGAAGTCCCCGAAACGTACGTTCACCGCATCGGTCGAACGGGCAGAGCAGGCCTCTCCGGCATTGCCATCTCGTTCTGCAACATCGACGAGAAGCCGTACCTGGCCGCCATTGAAAAACTGATCAGGAAGCCGCTCACCGAAATAGCCGAGCACCCGTATCCGCTCGTCAATTTCGTGCCGTCCGAACCGGCGCAAAAGCAGGGCAGAAACCGTGGAGGCAGACAATCGAAACCACGTCAGTCAAATCCTGCGCCAAGAGACAGAAACCAGTCGGGACGCGGGCGCCAGACGGTCGCGCGCGCGACACAGACAAGACACTTTTAATTTTTTGCAAAAAAAGCCGATTGTCGGATCGCAAAAGG
>DUPJ01000146.1 GCA_012838355.1 Clostridiaceae bacterium | reverse complement strand
GTAAGGGCGACAAGAAAAAACGGATAGAGGAGACGTGTATGTCGGATACAAAAGCAAGATTGAAAATCCCTTTCTTTACCAGCGGTGATGCCGGGGGCATCGCCTACATGGTGACCAACAACATCATCAACTACATCATTTTGATCGGCGCGCTGCAGTCCATGGGCTGGGGTGATGATCTGATCTTCGGTCGCGTCATACCGGGGCTGTCCATCGGCCTGATGTCGGGCGGGATCTACTACGCGTATATGGCGCACAAACTGGCGAAAAAACTGGGACACGGACATGTCACGGCGCTGCCTTCCGGCATCTCGACGCCGGCCATGTTTGTCACACTCTACGGTGTTATTTCGCCGCTCAGCTATTCGCTGAGTCCTGAAGAAGCGTGGGCTGCCGCTGTCGCCGCCTGCTTCATCGGCGGATTCATAGAATTTTGCGGCGGCTTCGTCGGCCCGTGGATCAAGAACAATCTGCCGCGCGCTGCACTGCTCGGCACCGTCGCCGGCATCGGCTTCATCTGGATGGCGACGCAGGGCGTCTTTGATGTCCTGGGTGACCCGATCATCGGTCTGCCGATTCTGATTGTCGCCGTGCTTGGCCTTTTCGGCGGTTATCTCTTCCCGAAAAAAGTCACGCCCTTCATCGTAGCCATCGTCGGCGGTATCGTCTACGCTTTCGCCCTTGGCCGTACGACATTCGATTTTTCTCAGGTCGGCCTCTACTTCCCGAATCCCGGCACTACCGTTCAGGCCCTGATCAACGGCTTCGTGCATGTCGCGCCGTTCCTGACGGTCGTCATTCCGGTGGAAATCTACAACTTCATCGAAACCATGGACAATGTCGAATCGGCGAACGCTGCCGGCGACCCGTACTCGGTTCGCGAGGCACAGTTTGCTGACGGAATCTTCACCATGATATCGGCGATATTCGGCGGTATCGTGCCGAACACAGTCTGGCTCGGCCACCCCGGATTGAAGAAGACGAACGCCGGTGCCAGTTATTCCTGGATTTCAGGTGTTATCCTGGGCGTTTCCGGTTTGTTCGGACTTTTCGCCCTGCTGAGCCACATTATTCCTGCAGCTGTCGTTGCGGTCACATTTATCTGGTGTTCCGTGATCATGGTTGCGCAGGCGTTCAAGGAAGTGAAAGTCAAGCATTATGCCGCCGTGGCGATCGCGATGGTTCCGTCCGTAGCGGATTACCTCTATACGCAGGTGACCGGCGCAGTCGGTGCTGTTGGCGGCATCTGGGCGGAGACGCTGTCCACGGGACTCAGTGGCTACAATGCAGAAGTGACAGAATCGCTTTTGGTCAACGGGGTGATGTGGAACGGCGTTCCAGCCACGAAAGCCGGTGCCATCCTGATCGGCATCCTGATCGCCTCGATCTTCACCTTCATCATTGACCGCAAACTAATGAAAGCCGGCATTGTTTCACTGGCGGCGACGATCCTCGCCTTATTTGGTTTCATTCACAACGCGCAGCTGGGTGTCTACCTGACGTCACCGTTTGTGATCGGCTGGGGTATTGTGACTATTTTGCTCTTTATCTTTCATTCAGGCCGCAACAGCTGGTTCAAGGCTGAGGACGATTTCGAGTATGTATAAAGATGGAGGCTGCTGTTCACGTGCCTAAGTCTTAGGCAACACGCGTAAAACGAAAAATGCTGTCCGTGATGGCAGCATTTTTCAACATTATCCATCCAATACGGGATCTGCAGTTTCATGGACTGGTGCACTGAGAATTGCTTGGCATAGTATAATGCTATTTTTGTTGTAT
>DUPJ01000145.1 GCA_012838355.1 Clostridiaceae bacterium | reverse complement strand
TTCATCGAAAAGAAAGGCGAATTCCGCGGTCCGTTCGGCGTGATGGGCGGATTCATGCAGCCGCAGGGACATTTGCAGGTCCTGCTCAGTCAGATTGAGGACAAACTCAATCCCCAGGCAGCACTGGACCGCCCGCGCTGGCAGTGGATCGGCGGCAACCGACTGCTCGTGGAACCGGAGTTCGATGCCGGCCTTCTGGCCGACCTGCGCCGGCGCGGCCACGAAATTGAAATATCGGAAGACGAAGCTTCCTTTGGCCGCGGCCAGATTATTTATCGATATGAAGACGGCCGACTCGAAGGGGCGTGCGAACCGCGGACCGATTCGCTGGTGGCAGCCTACTGAAAGATCTAGTCACTCACTAAAAAATAATCCAGCAATAACCACCCCATAATCTGCTCCCTCACAGTTTATGGGGTGGTGAATTTTGGCGGGTCTCTTGTGAAGACCAGTTTTCAGTTCACTGTTAATCGATGTTTGACAGGGCATCCGCCACGGCAGACATGATGCCAACGGATGTCATCGTTGCACCGCTTATAACGTCCACAACGGCCTGATCTGTTTCAATGATCTGGGCAATGGTCTCCTCTTTTGCACGATCGGCAAAACCAGGAGTTTCCCAGTCTTCCAGAATTTCAACATCAGTAATGTCACCTTCTGCGACTGTGACGCGAACCACCATCGGAACCTGACCTTTACCTTCGCCTCTGCCAAGATATTGATTCTCCCCCACTTCAAATTCGGGTTCTTCAATCACATAGGTATACGGCGTTTTTTCCTCCATCACAGAACCATCCCAGTTATCGGTCTTCGGAGCAGCTGCATTCGTGCCGGAAATGCGGCCATAGGCCATGCCGCCGCCAATGTTGCACGAGGCCTGATAGCAATGACTCCATACGTCACCAAGCTCACCTGCTTCGTAAAGGTGGGGGATTGGGGTACCGTCAAGCGCGATAATTTCGCCGCCAAGACCTCGCTCGGGACCACCTTGCGTATTACCGACGCAGTGACTGATCGGAATGGAGTAGAACGGACCTTCTTCGATTGGATACTCAGCTGCGGCATTGAACTCTTCAACCGATGCGACCAATGTTTCGGCGGGCACATCAATCGCTTCAGCCAGTTCCTCAATCGTATCGGCGATTGTATAAAAACCATGCTCGATTTCCCATGCATTGCCTTCGCTGAAGGAATGATGAATAGGTTGTACACCGACGGAGTTTGCGTCATAGATGGCGAAAGTGCGCTGCGGATACAGGGCGAGGGTATAGTTGCCATAAAACAGCATTTTGCCGTGACCGCTGCGACCGACACTTTTATAAACAGCGCCGTCGCCGCCCACCAGCATGCCTTTGCCCGCCGACGCTCCAAATGTCATGGCATCGGAATCAAAACGGTAGCCGGTATTGGGACCAACGATATTCGACATGTGCCAGAGGCGCGCACCGGCCTCAAGTGCCATCATGATTCCGTCACCAGTGTTATAGATGGCATTGGCGAGCGAGGGCGAATCGTGGACGTCATTAAAATCTTCCAGCATGCGGGCATTACTCTCATACCCGCCGCAACAGAGAACAACACCGTCTTTTGCCCTGACAAGCACGGGCTCTCCATCAATCTCGGCTTCAACGCCGTGCACAATCCGCGTGTTCTTGTCCTGCACGAGGTGTGTGGCCGGCGCTTCGTACCAGACCGTAACATTTTCAAAAGACTCTACTTTATCTTTTAAGAATTTATACAGCGCACCACTCGGTTTCAGACCCGCCTGCGAGAATCCCAGATTGCCGTCAACCGTCAGCAGGAATATGCTTCCGGCACCTTCCATATCGGGAAATTCAACCCACTCATGGCGTGTGACGTTCGGAGCACCCAAATCTGTAAGCCATTGTTCATTATTCATAACTTCAGAGATATAGACATCGATCATCTCATCCGTCGGCGTTTCGAAATCCTCACGCATGGATTTCATGTACGTCATGGCTTGTTCCTTGTCATCGACCATGGCAGCCCACTGCATACACACGGCAGAGTTGCCGCCGGCATGCCCTTCAGGTGCTTTTTCAAGTACCAGCACATTGGCGCCTGCCTCCGCTGCAGTGATCGCCGTCGAAGCACCTGCAGCACCTAGTCCCACAACGATAACGTCGTACTCCGCATCCCAATCAACGGAGTGTTCAAAAATCGGAAGTTCTTCCGCTTGTGCATAAACACACGCCAATAGGATAAGGGCAAGGGCAAGGGCCAGTGATACGAATCTCTTCATAAAAAATACCTCCATATTGATATGATCCAAACTATCAATAAGGATATTGCAAACGTGTTGAAGCATAAAATATCAAAAATGCTTGTTGTTCCGACTGTTATAACTTTAATGTTATGGGCAAATTTGAAGAAAAAGCTCCAGTGCAGGATTCTCGTTCTCTTCGTTCCACGCCAAAACCAGATCAAACCCTGCAGAGACATCACTGACCGGAATGCAACGTACACTCTCATTCTCAATGCTGTGAGCTGCCGACGGCACAACACCCACATTCCGGCCGCTGGCTATTTCCATTTTAAAGTCTTCGGGATCGTCACAATGACTGATGTTCAGTGGTTCGTGAAGCGCTTCACAAATTGCACCAGACAACATTGGCGAAAAATAGGTTGGCGGCAGCAGCAGCGACTCATCATGCAGTTCATTCGACGTTACGTACAATCTGCCCGCAAATTTGTGTTCATTTGACACACAAACACTCAGGCCGCCTGCCAAAATAGTGCGATACTTGATCCAATTTCCAGCTGCCTCCGTCGCAACAGGCGAAAACGTAAAAACGGCATCACAGTATTGTTTTTTCAGCGGTTCAATAACCGGTGTGGAGATTTGATGACAGCGCATGATGAATGCGTCGGAATGGACAATCGTATTTACATGGGGATGACGTTCCCGCATGCGCCTTACTAAAACGGCGACCACGGATGCGACATTGCTCGTCGTGTAGGCCAGCTGCAGGCAGTTTTCGCGTCTTCTTTGCTGTTCCATGGACGTTTTCAGACGAACACAGCCTGCCAGTATATCCTTTGCATTGACGAAAAACACCTGCCCTGCTGATGTCAGCTCTACTCCGTGACTTGAACGAATAAACAGGCGCTGACCAAACTCATTTTCAATCATGCGTATCTTGCGGCTGAGCGACGGCTGCGCCACAAAAAGTGATTTTGCTGCACCTGAAAAGCTTCCATGTTCTGCAACAGCAACCACATATTCAAGTCCTTTGATATCCATGCTGACACCTGCGAATTCGTGTTTTCCTTATCACTTTACTCGAAAATGCGAATCATTCCCATTAATTTCTGCATAATCACTCAGCTGTTATTACATCAGCAAACGTGAATGGCAACTGCCGGTTTGAATGACATCTGCCTGCCGTTAAAGAAAAGACGATCGGAAAGCAAAAACTGCGCACCGGCGCAGTTTTTGCTTCATCTTACACTTTTATTTTTAATTCGCGAACTTAAAACTCCGCCAATCCGTTTTACTCACCTGCCGGTTCAGTATCGCTGACTGTCACATCCTGTTTTGGGCCGATGGAAAGCAGAAGGTTCAGCAGAATGCCGAAGATGGCAGC
>DUPJ01000144.1 GCA_012838355.1 Clostridiaceae bacterium | reverse complement strand
GCTATTATCTCGATCCGCGTAATTTTCTTGACGAACAAAGCGTTTTTATGTTTGAGAGTCTTGCGTATGACCCGGAATTCCACGATCTGGCCGGCGTGCGCCAGGCGTTAAGCGGCTCGTTCATGGGCAACATGACCCGCTATAACGGCATTGACGAGACGGGGGTTTCGGTGTCTCTGGACCACGCCGAAATGTTCATGCGCGCTGCAGAATACAGCCGTGCAAATCCGATTTTTCTGGCACAGCGGTCGATTTATGAAGTCAGTCCCGGCGGGTCGGGATCCGTCTCGGGTGCTTACCAGAGCACGAAGTTCCCAAGCTTGGATTTTTCCGGCATTTTCAATTATTACAACATCGGTGCCTACAATGACGCGAGTGACCCGGTCGGCAACGGGCTTCATTACGCGCTGACCGGCACGAACTCCACGTTTCTCCTGCCCTGGAATTCACGCTACAAAGCAATCGTGGGCGGCGCACGCTGGATATCGGACGGCTATATCCTGGCGAACCAGCACACCTCGTACCTGCAAAAATTCGACCTCGATTTTGACGGTCGCTACGGCGCATTCTGGCATCAGTACATGGGGAATCTGCGTGCACCGCAGGGTGAGGCGCACCGCGTCTACAATACGTATGCCGGCCGCGGCGAACTGGACCGTGCCTTTGTCTTCGTCATCCCCGTTATGGCCAATATGCCGGGCGGGCGCGCACCGTATCCGTCAGATGACCGCAGCCGCAACAATTATCTGGAAACGCTGACTGTCCAGCACGGCACCATGACTCCCGCCTTCAACCCGGAAATTTACAGCTACAGCGTCACACTTCCGGATCATGCGACGACGACCGTGGTCAATGCCAAGGCGTATCACAGCACGGCCAACGTCACGCGCATCGGTGTCTACGAGGTTCCGGTCGGATCAACGACCATCTCCGTCGACGTGGAAAGCCAGCGCGGCGATCACCGGGTCTATCAGCTCACGCTGATCCGGACGGGAACGGCACCGCCGCCGACAACGACCACGACCGCAGCACCGACAGCGCCGGCTCTCAAGGTCGAGACATCCGTGCTTCATCTTGACGGTGACCGCCTGATGGGATTCGATCTGCAGGCAGGCAACAACCTGGCTGAGAAGCTGTCTGACCTGCTTGCTGTCACGGACGGATACCGCATGGAAGTCAAAGATGCTTCCGGTTCCGTCATCACGAGCGGGCGACTGGGTACCGGATCGACCGTTGCATTTTTCGCGCCCGGCCAGTCGGCACCGACCCGGACACTGACCGTGCTGATATTCGGTGATGCGAATGGAGACGGCCAGCTGAACTCAGTCGATATGACCTTGATGTTCGAATATCGGATGGGGCGTCATGAGGCAGATGAACTATTCGTCAAGGCTATGGACACCAATCGCGACGGGCAGGTAAACTCAGTCGATATGACTGATGTTTTCGAAAACCGTATGGGACGAAAAACCATTAAGCAGAAATGAGAGAAGCCAACGTGAAAACCAGATCTCTGATCATCGCAGTGCTGATGATTGCCTTATTGATACCCGTATGCCTGCCGCAGAAGCCGGTCCATGCTCAATCCAGCGTTTTTATCAGCGATCCCGGCATCGTGACGGCAGGCGGGCAATTCACGGTAACGATCGGCATTTATCCCAATGTCACGATCCAAAACGCCTTGTTTGTGAATGTGTCATATTCTGCCGGGTTGACATTCGCAGGTCATCAGAGCCATGTTGCCATGAGCGGCGGCGACAGTCTCGGCAATGTCGGCAGCGGCTCTTTTACGTTTGGCGTCATGGGCGGTTCAGCGTCGGCGGGAAACTTGCTGAGTGTCACGTTCACTGCACCAAGCGCAGGTACGTACACGATCAGTACATCGAATGCGGATTATGGGGTTGAAGGCGCTGTGGCTTTCGGAAGCTCTCGCAGCGTGACGGTTCAGGCGGCCGCACCTCCGCCCACAGCGGCGCCAACACTGCCGCCCACAGCGGCACCAACACTGCCGCCCACAGCTCGGCCAACGGCCGCTCCGACACAGGCAACGACTGCCCGTCCGGCCACCACGTCGACAACAGCCGCCTTTACAACCGCAGCGTCCGCTGCAACGGCTGCAGAGACTGAACCGGAACCGCCTTCACTGCTAACGGTGGACGAAACACCGCTTTTTCCTGCAGCTGGGGAGATTCCGGCAGAACTCAGACTTTTTGACTATGAGCTTGACGCAGTCCTGATCGGCGGCACGACGATACAGACACTTCGTGCGGAAGGTCTGCCGACGCTCTATTATCTGGCCAGAGAAGGCGGCAACGGAAGCCTTTATCTCTATTGGCAGGTCGAAGACCGGTATGTGCCGTACCAGCTGCTGAAGCCGGTGGATGTCGAATTTGTGATTCTGCCGCCGCCTGAAGATGCCCTTTTGCCTGACGGTTTCGAACCGGTTACACTGGGCAGTGAAGGCAACGTTTATCCCGCATTTCGCCTCGATCCCGCACTTTATCGTCCGTTCGGAAGCTTCCGGGAAATGGATCAGGCTGAAACGGAAAATGAATCCGCCATGCTTGTTATTTATGCCAGCATCGTAACGATGATGGATGAAGACGCCATAGCCGCTGACGATACCGGCGAAGCTGCGGCAGAAGCTGCCTCGATTGAAGCAGGAGACTTCTACTTTTATGACCAGACAACGGGAATGCTGTACCCTTTAAAATTGATGCCGATAAAGTTGGCGGATGACAATCCGTAGATGCTCACGACAGAGCGATTAATTGAGAAAAGAGACGAATGAACGTGAAAAAGCGTAAATCAGTGATATTGATCCTTGCCCTTGCCATGGTGCTGTCGGTTTTCGTTTTGCCGGCGCCGCTGGTGCGGGCCCAAACCATGAATATTGAAGGTCCGGCGTCCGCGTCTATCGGCCAGACGTTTTCCGTCACGGTCAGCATATCGCCGGCGGTCAGCATCGCAGATTTTTCCGTGAATGTTAACTTCGATGGTGCGGGTCTCCAATACAATGGGTATACGGCGCTTGTTCAGGGGATGCAGTCCAGTGTCAATGTGGGCGACGACGTGGTCGTTCTCGGGTATACAGGCGGCAGCACCTCGGCGAGCGATCTGTACACACTGACGTTTACCGTGCTGTCTGCCGGTCCCTGGATCATTTCGGTCGGCGACGCGCAATATGGAGGCGGTGTGGCTGCTGGCGGAGACAATGTGTCAGTGCAAGTGCCAGCCGCCGGTCAGCCGATTGTCAACCGGGCAGCGGCACAGCTGCCGACTATCGGTCCGACACCGATGGGAACGGTTCCGGCAGTCACGCTCGCGCCCACGAGTACGGAAGAAACGGAACCGCAGTTAACCGACCCTGAAACGGGTGAGCCGGTGCTGACGCTTTTCTCGTTCGACGGCAGGCGGCTGGTGCCGGCAGAAGCGGACATGCCGGCTGAACTCTATGTTTTTGATTATGAGCGCGAAGTGACGGTGATTGACGGCACAAACGTTCAGGTACTCCGTGCCGACGGACGGCCGCCGCTTTACTATCTGGAAACGGAAGACGGCGAAGCCGGACTCTATCTGCACTGGCAGACTGACGATCGCTATCTGCCGTACCGTCTGCTTGATCCCGCCGGCGCACGCTTCGTCATCATGCCGCCGCCTGCAGTGGTTGATCTGCCGGACGATTTTGTACCGGTTGAACTGGAAATTGAGGGAGACATATTCCCCGCCTTTCAGCCTGAATCAACTCGTTACCGCCTGATCGGCAGCGAGACGGAAGCGGATGCGGCAAATCTCTTTGTCGTCTATGCCCGCATTCAGCGTGAACCTGAAGATGTACTGCCGGAAGGCGAGGAAACCCTTCCCGCAGAAACGACCCCGGATGGACTGCCTGTGGAAACCGAGGAGGGCGAAGCGGAGGAAACCGAGCCAGCCGAAGAAGCGGAGATTTGGGAAGACGGCGAGTTCTATTTTTACGATCAGACGCGGAATATGCTGTTTCCGCTGAGCCTGATGCTGCTTCAGATACCCGAGATCACGCCGACACCGACACTGGCACCGACACCGACGTCGGAACCGACCGAGACGGTGCCTGTCGAGACGATCCCCGTTGATGCAGAGCCGGTCATCAGCCTTTTTGGCTATGAATACGGTTTGTGGAAGGCGATTATTTTCGTTCTCGGATTTCTGCTTTTGCTCACCTGGCTTATCCTGCTCATCCGTTCGCTCGGCAAGAAGTCACGTGAAGTGGAGCGTGAACGACGTCTCGAGTTGGCGCGCCGCCAGGCGATGTTGCGCGGCAGGGATCTCATGCATGATGAAAGAAACAGGGGGGATCTGCCGCTGCACTTCGACGAGCGTCCAAAGACACCTGAACCGAATCTCGTGGTTCCGGCGTCAAAACCGCTGTCCGTTGATGAGGATGAAGAACCGGCGGACAAGGAGCCTGACCATTCTTACCAGCCTAAGCGAACGCGTCCCGACAAGCTGCCGGAGATGCCGACATTGAGTGAGCCGCGCCCTGCACCGCTGCCGCCTGTGCGCAATGCGAAGCGCACACACGCCGACGAAATGGTGATCCGCCCGCTGCCGACCGAGCCGGAGCCGGATCCTGAGCCGCCGGCGACCGAATCAAAAGCGGTTCCGGAACGGCCTGTAATCCGACGCGTTGAGATTGAATCGAGAAAACCGAAAATTCGACGTCCCGACAAGCCGGTGATCAACGACCAGGACAACAGTGAAATCTGACGACGCATCGCTTTGGGTTCGCCTCAAGGCGCTGGCAACAGGTGAGATCGGACGCTATCTGTTTTTCGGCGTCCTGACCACCCTCGTCAACAATCTTGTCTACTGGATCTCGGAAGCGATCGTCGGGCGGCCTTTCTGGCTGATCTCCGATGTGCTTTCAGTCGGATTGTCAATTCTCTTTGCCTACGTCGTCAACCGCAAATACGTTTTCCATTCGAAGAACCCGGTCTGGCCCGAGATTGCCTATTTTGCCGGAAGCCGCCTGCTCGTGTCGCTCGTGTTTGAAGTCGTCGTCTTCTACCTGATCCACGACGTAGCGGGACTGACGTCGGACTTGATCAAAAACCTTCCGTACGCCAAGCTGATCGGGCAGATATTTGTGGTTGTCGCAAACTATGTCATCAGCAAGTTTGCGCTGTTCAAGCCGCTCGCCGATCCGCGTGATACCGGCCGGCCGAACGGCCCTGACAGCAATATTTCTTTGAAGAGGTAAAAAATGGCCACACTCACTTACGAAGAGGCGCGTGACTATCTCACGTCAATGCTCGTGTTCGGTATCCGCATCGGACTTGAACGCATCGTTGAACTTTTGGCTGAACTGGGGCACCCGGAAAAAGACTTGCGCGTCTTTCACATTGCGGGAACAAACGGCAAAGGATCCATATCGAGCTATCTTGCGCATATTCTGGCGGCTGCCGGTTATCGAACCGGGTGGTTTACCTCGCCGTATCTCATCCGTTTCACCGAGCGGATCCGCGTCTTGGATGGTGTTTCCGGCATGGAGGCCTACCATCTGGATGATGCGGCCGGTGAAATCGGGGAAGATGAATTTGCGCACCGCATGACCACCATTCGTGATGCCGTCAACCGCATGATGGCGCGCGGGCTGGAACCGCCGACCGAATTTGAGCTGATTGCGGCGGCAGCCTTTCTGCATTTCAAGGCAGTCGGCTGTGATTACGTCGTGCTTGAGACGGGACTTGGCGGACGTCTCGACGCCACAAATGTAATTGATCGTCCGCTTGCCACCATTATCGGGACGATCGGCCACGATCATCAGGAGCGTCTCGGTGACACCATTGCGAAAGTAGCTTCCGAAAAGGCGGGGATCATCAAGGAAGGCGTGCCGCTTTATGCGTATGAGCCGGACGACTCACTGCTGTCTGCCAGCGATGCGGCAGCGGTGCGGGACGTTCTCTCAGAAATGGCTTCGCAGCGGTCAGCCCCGCTTCGTTTCATCGGCACGGCCGATCTCTCAGATGTTGTTATCGGTCTTGACGCCCAATCTTTCACATTTGACGGCAGACGCTACGGGACCGGCATGCTCGCATATTATCAGGCCATTCATGCCGCTCTGGCCATTGCCGCGGCTGCCCCGCATGTTCCGGCTGAAGCGCTTGCCGCAGGTGTGCGTGCGGCACGCTGGCCCGGACGCCTGGAGCAGGTGCGGCAGAACCCGTATGTTCTGCTGGACGGTGCACACAACGAAGAAGGCGTGAAAGCGCTGCGGCGAGCGCTTGATTCGTTTTTGCCGGCTGAACCGGTAACGGTATTGCTCGGCATGCTGAAAGACAAGGATACGGATGCCATGACGGCGGCATTTTTTGCGCCGCCCGTGCGCCCGCTGCATCACGTTTACTGCACGGCACCGGCGTCGGAGCGCGCCCTTGATCCGGCTCTGCTTGCCGGCAAAGTGGCCAATGCAGCCTTCGCTGGTTATAATACGTGTGTCACAGTCAGTCCTGATCCTATGCAAGCGGTTGTCGACGCGCTGTCGGAAGCGCATGCGTCCGGAACAAGGCTCATTGTCTTCGGCTCGCTCTATCTGGTCGGAGCGGTCCGAAATACATTGCGGACCTGGCAGCCGGATCAGGGACAACGGCTGCAAGATCAGTCGGCAGCAGCCGACTTAAATGAGTGAAAACAAAACGACTATGGATTACAAGCAGGAAATGGCGGCATTCAAGCCGCTTGAGATAACCGATGTGCCGACGTTTGGCAGTATTCGCCAATCGGAACGCGCCGTTTACGGATATAACCGAATGCTGGAGCAGTTTGCAAACGGCAACGAAGATATCGCAAAGATCGCTTTGGAGAAGATCGCCGGTGATTTTCCGCTGTTCGTCGAGGCGAAGCACATGTATGCCTTGTCACTGGCGGCTGACAGCCAGTTCGCAAAAGCCGAAAAGCTGTTGCGCGATCTCCTTTTGCTCGACCTGACCGAGGCGGAAACAAACGCAATCGAAGCACAGCTGACCAGTGTCCACAAGGACGGACGCCAGCAGGCTGCAGCGAAAAAGCGTTCGAGCAGAGAAAATGACCGTCTCATCGGTGTGCGTGCCAAGCTGGCCACAGCATCGATCCTGCAGCCGGCCGGCGGCGACCGTCATGTCGGCATGGCGTCGGAGCGTGAAGTCGAGGCGGTGATGAAACAGATCGAGCGGGGCGAAACCGATGATCGGATCGAAGTGGAGGACCTGAGGCCGGCGGTGCGAAGCAAAGCCGGACCGATTATCTTTCTTGTCATCATGCTTGCCGGGGTGCTTGCTGCCGCCTGGATGCTGTTTTTGCGTCCCGTGCGGCTGGAGCAGAAAAATATTGAACGGCGGGTGTTCTGGCTTGAACAGCAGATGACAAGCCGCCGTGACAGTGCGGATATTGCGGCGCTGCAGGATGCCTATGAGCAGTTTGTGCGCACGTTGGAATGACCGTGCGGAGTGAGGGAAAATGAATTATTTGAGTACACGCGGCAAAGTGCCGCCAGTCAGCGCGGCCGAGGCCATCGCGGCCGGAGTCGCACCGGACGGCGGCCTGTACGTTCCGGAGCAGATTCCGGAAATAGACATGCAGACGATGTCAAACCGCGCGCACAGCTATTTTCCGCAAGTTGTGGAAACGATTCTGAAAGCGTATCTGCCGGACTGGTCGGATGAAGTTATTCGCAGCATCGTGGGCGACACGTATGCGGAAGATTCTTTTGGCGACAACCCGGCCGGTGTCGTGCAGCTGAACCCCTATGTCGACAGAGAGTACATTCTCCATTTGGATCAGGGGCCCACGGGCTCTTACAAGGATTATTCGCTGCGCCTGCTGCCGGGACTCATACGCGAATCGGCCCGTCTGACGGGCGGTCAGTCGAAATGGCTTCTGCTGGCGGTTACCAGCGGGAATACCGGGAACGCAGCGTTGAATTCGGTGACCGATGCCGAAGATCTTGCCCTGATGGTTTTTTTCCCGCGCGGCGGCCTGACCCCGCTGCAAATTTCGCAGCTGGTCGCTCTGACAAACGACAGTTCGTATGTATCGGCCAGCCCGCTTAATTTTGACCAGCTGCAGGCCGAACTGCGGCAATGCCTGATTGACCAGTCACTTCGGTCAACACTCGCATCTCACGACGTCGGACTGACGACGGCCAATTCTCTTAATATTGCCCGCCTGATCCCGCAGATTGCCGTATACTTTCATGCTTACGGCCAATTGCTCAGGCAGGACAAGATTACACCGGGCGAATCCATCAATTTTGTCATTCCGGCCGGAAACTTCGGCAATGCGCTGGCGGCTTGGTATGCCGCTGAGATGGGACTGCCGGTCGGCCGTCTCATCCTCGCGACGAATCGCAACCGTGCGCTCCTCGACATTGTGAAGCACGGCAGGGTGCGACCGAACCGGCAGGCAAACTACACGATGACACCGGGCATGGATGTCCTGATGCCGGCCAACATCGAGCGGCTCCTCTACCAGATTGCGTCGCCGCCCGACAAGTACGCCCAGTATCTCATTGACAACAAGGACTTCAAGCTGGATGCCGCTGACCTGAAGCGTCTGGAATCCCGTTTTGCCGTCGGTGCGATTGACGAAGAGCCCACGATTCGGGCGATCGCTCGCATTTATGATGAGACCGACTATCTGGTCGATCCGCATACAGCTGCCGGCATGGATATCTATGAACGTTACCGCCAGGCAACGAAAGATGATGCGAAGACGGTATTCGTCACCGTTGCAAGCCCGCTGCGGTATGCCAAAACGGTGGGAGCTGCCTTGTTCGGCGAACGCCGGGTGCAAAAAATGTCGGAAACGGAACTGACGGAGCAGGTCGCAGCCGAAGCCGGACTCGAGGACGAGCTCGCCAAATGGAAGGGCGAAGACGCCGGTGTTTTGCCGGAACTGTCTGCCGGGACGATGCGTCGGACCATTCTCGAGCAGCTGGGAGTATACGAGCCGGGTTCTCCGCTTTAGTCGGTCGGCCTTTCTGTCAGCACCAAACCGGGATTGCGGTCTTTCGCCCAGCTTTCCGCCCAGCCCGATTCAAACAGAAGAACATAGCGCCCGTCCTCATCCGTGACGAGTCTCGTCGTTGAACTGAGCTGCAGTGTGTCAGCCGCACGGCCGGGCGGCATCTGCACCCAGCGGGCGAGCCGGTAGGGCAGTGACTGCTGACGGATTTTGACGCCGTATTCGACATCGAGCCGGTAGGTCAGCACATCGAACTGCAGCACGCCCACCACACCGATCACGAGGGTTTCAGTGCCGAGATCCGGTTCGCGGTAGACTTGAATCGCACCCTCTTCCGCGAGCTGGCTGACTCCCTTTTGAAACTGTTTCCGCTTCATGGAATCATGCGGCGAGATGCGTGCGAAGTGCTCGGGAGGAAAGACCGGCATCGATTCAAACAGAAACGGCGCTCCTTCGACCAGCGAATCGCCGAGGCGGTACTGGCCGTTGTCGAACAGGCCAATGATATCGCCGGCATAGGCCTCCTGAACGATATTCCTGTCCTGAGCCAGAAACTGCTGCGGCTGCGACAGGCGCACGGTCCGGCTCTCTCTGGCCAGCGTTACTTCCAGATCCTTTTCAAAGCGGCCGGAGCAAATGCGGATGAAGGCCAGACGATCGCGATGTGCGGGATTCATGTTCGCCTGAATCTTGAAGACAAAACCGGAAAAGCGGTTTTCGAACGGATCCAGCGTGCCCCCCTCAATCTTTCTCGGGCCGGGCGGCGGCGACATGGAAAGAAACGCGCTGAGGAAAAATTCAACCCCGAAATTTGTCAGTGCACTGCCGAAAAAAAGCGGAGTCTGCAGGCCGGCTGCGACTTTATCCGGATCAAGACTGTCGCCCGCGATATCCAGCAGTTCGATGTCTTCCGCAAGTGACGCCTCATAATCGGCGCCGATCTGATCGCCGATGTTCTCCAGGCTGACGGATTTTGTCCTGATTTTGCTGGCCCCGTGATCAAATGTCCGCTCGGCGTAGATGTCGATCAGGCCGGTCTGACGATTGTACAAGCCTTTAAAATCACCGTGTACACCGATCGGCCAGTTGATCGGGACGGAAAAAATGCCCAGCACCTTTTCCAGCTCGTCCATCAGATCGAAGGGACTTTTCGTCGCGCGATCCATCTTGTTCACGAATGTGAAAATGGGAATGCCGCGCATGCGGCATACTTTGAACAGCTTGACTGTCTGCTCTTCGACGCCTTTGGCTCCGTCAATCATCATGATCGCGGCGTCTGCGGCAACCAGAGTACGGTAGGTGTCTTCCGAAAAGTCCTGATGCCCGGGGGTATCGAGAATGTTGATGCAGTATCCGTCGTATTCAAACTGCAATACCGAGCTTGACACCGAAATGCCGCGCTGCTTTTCAATCTCCATCCAGTCGGAGGTGGCATGTCTGGCCGCCTTGCGTCCCTTAACCGTGCCGGCAAGATGAACCTGCCCGCCGTAAAGCAGCAGTTTTTCGGTCATGGTTGTTTTGCCGGCGTCCGGATGCGAGATGATCGCAAATGTGCGGCGTCTTTTTATTTCCTGTGCGGTCGTCATGCTACACCCCTTGTCAAACAGTCGCCTGCCATTATTTTATCTGCCGCTCCGTTTGTCAATGTTTGGCGGGGGAAACGCACTGTCCCGGGGATGCAAGGCTGCGGTTAGGTCAGTTTTTTGATAAAAGCTTTGACCACGCCGGGCAGGTCCTGAGGATTGCGGCCGGTAACAAGATTGTCGTCGATCGCGACTTCGTTGACCCATTCGGCTCCGGCATGAACAAGGTCATCCTTCAGCGTCGGATACGAGGTCACTTTTTTTCCGCCAAGATCGATTGCGGATGCCAGCACCCAGCCGGCATGGCAAATGGCTGCAATCGGTTTGCCCTGATCGTGCATGGCTTTGACCAGTTTAATGGTGGCCTCGGAACGGCGCATATAATCGGGGGAGAAACCGCCCGGGATAAAAAGCGCATCGAATGAGTCGGCGGATACGTCGCGGGATGCTGCATCGGATTTTAGCGAAAATCCTTCCTTGCTCTTATAAACGTTGCCGGCTTCAGTGCCGACCAGCAGAACCTCAAAATCTTCTTTGAAGCGGTGATACGGATAGATGACCTCATGCTCATCGAATAAGTTTTCCAGAAGAATGGCAATTTTTTTCATAAGAACCTCTCCAGTCGTTTCAATCGCTGGTCATTTCAATCATTAGTCATTTCAATCACTATTCTCAATTGTTGCAGGTTAGCAAATCGATGAGGCATTAGCTTGGCGTGAATATGGCATATAAAGCACGTCAGGTGAACAAATGGGATTTGATCTGCAATCGGAGTTTGGCAAAGTTGCTTGTTTGCCTGGCCAGCGCCTGATGCTATAATGTGTGCCATGTAATTTGAAAGGAACCTTTCACCTTCATGGCAAAACGTTCATTCGCAAAAATAGGGGTCAGCAGCAGGCGATCCACTTTTTTTATTGTGGTCGCCTTTATACTGCTGGCTGCTGTCATTGCGGTTTTTGGCTTAACCATTCCGATCCCCGGCCGTGCCGGACTGTCCCGGATCAAGGGTGCGCCGGATATCCGCTTCGGCATTGACATCCGCGGCGGAGTTGAAGCCGTCTTCACGCCCAGGGATTACGCAGGCGAAGTGACGTCCGAGCAGATGGACGCGGCTTCCCGCGTGATCAATCAGCGGCTCGATGCACTCCAGATCCTGGATCGCGAGGTTATCGTCGGTTCAGGCGACGACCGCATCACCGTCCGCTTTCCGTGGCGATCCGATGAAGTTGACTTCAATCCGGAGGAGGCGCTCCAGGAGCTCGGCCAAATGGCGCTGCTCACGTTTCGCTCCCCGAACGGTGACGTGCTCCTGACCGGTGCCGATGTGGCGAAAGCCTTCTTCGCCGTCGACCCGACCTACAATCAGCCGATCGTCGCGCTCGAGCTGAATGCAGACGGCGCCGGCAAGTTTGAGGAGGCAACGCGCCGCTATCTGGGCCAGACGATCGGCATCTACATGGATGAGATTCTCATTTCCGATCCGGTCGTCGAAGCGGTGATCACGGGCGGAGAGTCCGTCATCCAAGGCGGGTTCACGCCTGAATCGGCAACCGATCTGGCACAAAAAATAAATGCCGGCGCACTGCCGTTCGCCTTGGAGGCGACGTCATCATCGACAATTTCGCCGATGCTGGGACAGAATTCGCTGCGCATCATGATCATGGCGGGACTTGCCGCCTTTATCCTGATTTCACTGTTCCTCCTGCTTTACTACCGTCTGCCGGGAATGGTTGCTGTGTTTTCACTGCTGGCGCAGATATCCGGCATCCTCCTTGCCATCGCGATCCCGCAGCAGACTCTGACGCTGCAGGGAATGGCCGGCATCATCCTGTCAATCGGACTTGGCGTCGATGCCAATGTCATTATCTCCGAGCGCATCAAGGAGGAAATCCGCGGCGGCGCATCGCTGCCGCTCGCCCTGACAAACGGATTTGAACGCGCGTTTTCCTCGGTCTGGGACGGCAACGTGACGGTGGCCATTGCGGCCATTGTCCTCATGGTGTTTGGTTCTGGCACCATGCTTTCCTTTGGTTACTCTCTGCTGGTCGGTGTCATTCTGAACGGCATCACCGGTGTCTGGCTGACCCGCCTGATGATCGGTTCGCTCGCGGCTCAGCCGAAGTTGCGTTCACATTGGCTCTATGGAGGCTTCGGCAAAGGAAAGGCGGTGCAGCATGTTTAGTGTTTACCGGCATCGCAAGGTTTTCTTCGGCATTGCGCTGGGACTTTTGGCACTGGGGATCGTTCTGTCATTTACGCTCGGCGTCGAACTTGATATTCAATTCAGGGGCGGCAGCCTGATCACGTACCATTATGCGGGCGAACTCGATCTGATTGAGGCTGAGCGCGCGGTTTCTGACGCACTCGGTCAATCGGTTACGGCCCAGTCGACGACCGCCGTCAGTGACGGCAACACGGCGCTCGTCATTTCGGTTGCCGGCAACGAGGCACTGCTCCCTTCTGAAATGACTTCCGTCATCGAGGCACTGGAGAGTGCATTCCCCGACCGCGAGGTGGCACTTGCCTCGTCTCGGCTGGTGGCCCCCTTTATCGGCCGTGAGACGCTGATCAACGGACTCCTGGCGATGCTGGTCGCCTCCGTCCTGATCATCGCCTATGTCTGGTATTCGTTTCGCAAAATATCCGGTCCGTCGGCTGGAGTAATGGCACTGATCGCGCTGTTTCACGACATTCTGATCGCGTTTTTCGTCTTCGTCGTGATGCGCACTCCGCTGAACGAAAGCGTGATCGCCGTGACCCTGACGATTCTTGGCTTCTCGATCAACGATACGATTGTGATCTACGACCGGATTCGCGAAAATGTCCGTCTGACGAACGGCAGCTTGCCGCTTTCTGACCTGGTCGATCTTTCCGTTCGCCAATCGTTCACGCGAGGGATCATCACATCGCTATGCACCTTCGCGGCTGTCGGCGTCGCCTATGTGTTCTCGATGGCTTACGGGCTCACCAGCATCACCGAGTTTGCCCTGCCCATGATGGTCGGCATCATTTCCGGCGCGTTTTCGTCACTGTTTTTGGTAGCCCCCCTTTGGGTGGCCTGGAAAACGAGAGGAGGGCGAACGGGTTATGAAGCATAAAAAGTGCTTTTTATTCCTGCTTGTCCTGGTTGTCGCAAGTCTCGGTGTCAATGTCCTGGCCGCCTGGCCCGGTTTCGATCAGGTTCAGGCGTCGGCTTACATTGTCATGGATGCCGGCAGCGGCGACATTCTGGTCGAACAGAATATCGACGAACAGCGGTCGATTGCGAGCATTACGAAAATTGTCACCTGCATGACGATATTGAATTTGCCTGAGTACGATCCCGACCGGACGCTGCTGGCATCGGCGGAAGCCGTCACGCTGGCTTCACCCGAGTCGGTCCGTGTCGGACTTGTCGCGGGCGAAGAGATCTCAACGCGCGATGCCCTTATTGCCCTGATGGTCATGTCGGCCAATGATGCCGCCAACGTGCTGGCAGAAAACTACAGCGGCAGCACGGGTACGCACGAGGAAAAAATCGCGGCCTTTTCCGAAAAAATGAACGAATATGCGCGTTCGCAAGGGGCGCACAGCTCAAACTTCAACAATCCGAGCGGATTTGATGTTCCGGGGCATCTGTCGACAGCACGAGATGTGGCCATACTGACCGGTTTCGCCATGCGGGATGAGACGTTTCGGGAACTTGTCTCGACGCGCTTTGCCAGCCTTGAACCGACAAACATGCACACAAACAGCGACTGGGCCTTGATCCGGAACTCGAACCGGCTGGTTCAGTTTGGTGCCGACGTATACGATTCGGAGTACTTCAGCGACTATGACGGCGGGAAAACGGGGACGACGCCGCAAGCCGGCTATTGTCTGATGACCTCAGGCCTGATGCCCGACGGGCATCGCCTAATCGGCGTGCTCCTCAATGCGACCCTGATTGCCGATGGCCGTGCCGTCGATATTTCAATTCCGATGCGGGCACTTCTGGAAGAGGGGGGCCGAATCTACCGTGAAGCCAATCCGATTGTTGAAACAGAAACACCGACCGTGCCTGCCACAGTACCCGAAACCATAGCGGAGACTGCGCCGGTCAATACGGAGCCGGCTGTGACGATGGCCACGGAAATAGTCGATGCAGATGAACCCGGTTCGATCTTTGGCGGCGATCCGATGCTCGTCTTCGTTTTAGGCGGCGTCGGCATCCTCCTTGCCGTCATCTTGTTTTACGTTTTGCTTGAGATGCGCCGCAAGCGCAAAATGCGACGACGCAGACAAGCAGCGCGAGCATTGAGAGAAATGCAGGATATTCGCGATACGTGGAGAAAACCGCCGTCACGTTAACGTAATAAGAAATAATGCTTGACAAGGCAGATATTGCCCGCTATAGTGGTGCTTGCGCGCCGATATGGCGGGCTTTTTTACGAGAAGCAAGGAGCATGGAGATGAAAACATTCGTTGCGGGTAACGATGAGCAGACCAAGGTATGGTATGTCGTCGACGCAGAAGGCAAGGTATTGGGGCGTCTGGCGAGCGAAATCGCAGCTGTCCTCAGAGGCAAGAACAAACCGGAATTTTCGCCGTTTCAGGATATGGGCGATTTTGTCATTGTAATCAACGCCGAAAAGGTTCAGGTAACGGGGCATAAAGCGGAGAAGAAGCTGTACCGCCGTCACTCCGGTTATCCGGGCGGTCTGAAAGAAGTGACCTACAATAAAATGATGCAGACGCATCCGACCCGAATCATCGAGTCTGCCGTGCGGGGCATGCTGCCGAAGAATGCGCTCGGACGCCAGCTTTTCCGCAAGCTGAAAGTTTATGCGGGAGCAGATCATCCGCATCAGGCACAGCAGCCTGTTGAACTGAAGACCGAGGCATAAGGAGCACAGATATGAGCAAGAACAGCACCGTTTACCAGGCCACCGGCCGCAGAAAACAATCCGTTGCACAGGTTCGCCTGATGCCCGGTACAGGCGACATTATCGTGAATGAGAAACCGCTCGACGAATATCTTCCGATAGATACCATGAAATACATCGTCAAGCAGCCGTTGAACGCAGTCGGAGCCGCCTCACTTTATACGATCAGGGTCAATGTCAAAGGCGGCGGCGTGGCCGGCCAGGCCGGCGCCATACGTCATGGCATCGCTCGTGCTCTCGTCAAGGCGGACGAAGAAAAGAACAAGGCGATTATGAAAAAGGAAGGTTTCCTGACAAGAGATTCCCGCGTCAAGGAAAGAAAAAAGCCGGGTCTCAAGAAAGCCAGAAAAGCGTCACAGTTCTCCAAGCGCTAATTTATTAAACAGGCCGGCTCAGACCGGCTTGTTTTATCTTTTTCACGAGAGGTCTTATGAAACTGCTTATTGAAAACGCCAAGCTGCTTACCATGACGCCGGACAGCCCCGAACAGGGATATCTTCTGGTGGAAGACGGCCGGATCGCCATGGTCGGGCACGGATCGTGCCCCGCCGACGCGGCGAACGGCGCTCAGTACTTCGATGCCTTCGGCCGCATCGTGATGCCCGGCATGATCGATGCCCATTGCCATCTCTCCGTGTTCAACAGCGGCCTGCGCTGGGAAGGGGCTGACGGCAACGAGATAACCGATCCCGTCACACCGGATCTGTCTGCGGTCGACAGCATCTTCCCCGACGATGTCTCGATTGCCGAAGCCGCCCGTTACGGTGTCACATCTGTGATGACGGGACCCGGCAGCGCCAATGTCATCGGAGGAACGTTTGCGCATGTCCATACGCACGGCCGCACGGTCGAAGACATGACCATCCATGAAAAGGCGGCCATGAAAGCGGCTTTCGGTGAAAACCCGAAAAGTGTGTACGGACAGAACCAGAAAAGTCCCGCAACACGCATGTCGAGTGCGGCACATTTCCGACGGGCCATGGACGAGGCGATCTGGTATAAAAAGCAAAAGGCTGTCAAGCCGGACGAAACGAAACCGGATGCGCGCTGGGAAGCGCTGCTGCCGGTTCTCTCGGGCGAACGCCTGATCAAGATACACTGTCACCGCATGGACGACATTCTCACAGCCGTGCGGCTGGCCGATCAGTATGGACTCAGATTCACCCTTGACCACTGCACGGAAGGCTATCTCATCGCCGATGTGCTGAAAACGTATTACGATTCTCACAAGGATGACAGCTGCGGCAAAGGCGATCGAGGCCGCGGCAAGCTGGTCGGCATCATCACGGGGCCGCTTCTCACTGACCGCAGCAAGCCGGAAGTGAATCGCATGTCGATCCGAAATCCCGCCCTCCTTGCTGAAACCGGTATTCCGGTTGCGATTGCAACGGACCATCCCGTCATTCCGATTGAATATCTGCCGGTTACCGCCGCCATGGCGCTGCGTGCCGGTATGCCCGAATATCTGGCGCTTGCCGCGATTACAAGCAATGCAGCGCTCTGCTCTGATGCCGGAGACCTGCTCGGCCGCCTGGCACCCGGTTATATGGCTGACATCCTCGTTCTTTCAGGTGATCCGTTTGATTATCGTACAACGCCGGATCTTGTCATGATCGGCGGACAACTGGTGTATCAGCGCCGCTGATGATCATCCAGAGCCGGCATCCATCCGAAACCAGGCATCTCGCCGCAGTATTGGCCCGCGCACTTCGCGCGGGCGATTGCCTTGCCTTGTACGGTGATCTGGGTGCCGGCAAAACCGTGTTTGCAGCCGCTGTGAAAGAGGCGCTGGGTGTGCTGGGCGAAATGCAAAGTCCGACATTCACGATTCTGCGCAGCTACGTGCATCCGGCGGGAGGCCCGCCGTTCCATCACATCGATGCCTATCGCTTAAGTGATGAAACGGAATGGTATGATCTTGGGCTCGATGAGGTCGCGGGCGACGACGGCATTGCCCTGATCGAGTGGGCAGACCGTATCGAGAAGGCGCTGCCGCCCAATACGATACGGATCCGCATTGACCGTCCGGATGACTCGGATGATGAAAACAGGCGCTCTGTCCGCATCACGTTTCCTGAAGGAGAACCCCGCTTTGCTGACCTTAAGTTTTGATGCCTCGACCGCTGTGCTGACGGTCGCTCTGATGAAGGGAAACCGCTGTCTCGATCAGCTGGAAAACCGGGAGCGAAAAACCCACGCAGAACAGCTCATGCCGGCTATTGATTTACTGCTTAAGCGAAATAATCTGTCGGTACAGGAACTCGAACTGGTGGCGGCCGGTCATGGTCCCGGATCCTACACGGGGATTCGCATTGCACTTGCCACGGCACTCGGACTGACTTCAGGCACCAGCACGCCGCTTGTGACCGTCTCGACCCTGCAGGCGATCACGCCTGCGGAGGATAGCGGCATCATATATGCCGTCCTCGATGCCCGCGGGGGGCGCGTCTATGCCGGCGGCTACCGGCATAATGTCTGTCTTTATGAAGACAGACAGACAACGGCAGAGGCACTGGCACAGCATATTGCCAAAATGCATGGCGGCGAGATGGTTACTCTGGCCGGCAACGGTGCCGCTGCCGTCGCCCGGTATATCGGCACAGCACGCGTCTGGTCCGATACCTGGCCGCAGGCTGTGCGGCTTGGCGAGCTTGGCCGGATGCAGTATGAGCGCATGGGGCGCGGCTTAGCCGATGCTGAGGTGCGACCGTTTTACGCGGCTCCGACACAGGCGGAACGGCTGGCCGGACAGACATGATCGTGCGGGCTGCCGGCGCGGGCGATGTCGATGCGATCGTGCTCATTCATGCCGCCTGCTTTGCGCTGGCCTGGTCACGGGCATCCATTCAATCTCTGATCGATGATCCGCACGCATTCATTTATGCAGCCGAAGACCCTTTTGGGCAAATGGTCGGGTATCTGTCGGCGCGAGATGTCTTCGATGGATATGAACTTCTGAATGTGGCTGTTCTGCCTGAACATCGCGGCAGGGGATACGGTCAAAAGCTGATTGATACCCTGTTTTCCAGTCTGCCTCAACGTGTCCCTTTGCGCATTTATCTTGAGGTCAGGGAGTCGAATGAATCGGCCCGCCGTCTGTATGAGCGGTGCGGGTTCAGCGTTTTCGCGCGTCGCGAGCGGTACTACCCGGATACCGATGAGGCTGCGTTTCTGATGGTGTATGTCACACCGCAGGAGGACGGTTGGAGCGGCCGGCCGTCTTGACAGAATAACGGGAAATTAGACCGGAACCGGCAAGTCACTGGTCAGTTAATACATTGACAAGCTTTTTTTGCGACAGCTATACTTTGTCTGAAGGCCCTTGTGGCCTGCGGATATGGCCCGAAACGGCCGACGGAGGTATAAATGGTCACAAAAAGCGTTGTATTTCAATGCGACGATGATTGGCAGATGAAGTCGGCAGCGCTGCTGACACAGAAAGCATCCGCGTTCCGAGCCAGCGTGTATCTGGGCAAAGATGATCGTCGCGCCAACGCCAAGAGTCTGCTTGGCGTGATGTCACTCGGCATGGCGGACGGCGATGAACTGGTTGTGTCGGCAGATGGCGAAGATGAACAGGCTGCGATTGACACAATAACCGGTTATCTGGAGCAGATGGACAAAGATCAATAGCGGGGTGACGATGCCGGAAAGGCCTGATGTTCGACTCGATTTGATACCAACAGAACCCGGTGTGTACCTGATGAAGGACAAATCGGGTTCTGTTATTTACGTGGGAAAAGCCGGCAATCTGCGTAACCGCCTCACTTATTATTTCTCACCCGCCCCGGAAGGCGATGCCAAGGTGCTTGCCATGATCTCCCGCATTGCGTCGTTTGACTATATCGTCACGGCCAATGAGCTGGAGGCATTCATTCTTGAAGCGAACCTGATCAAGGAGAACAAGCCGCATTACAACATTCTCCTGCGCGATGACAAAGAGTATCCCTACATTTGCGTGACCTGGCAGGACATGTACCCGCGTGTGATGAAAACATTCCATATCGGCCGGGACGTCAGGCAGGGCGCCCTTTACTACGGGCCTTATCTGAGCGGGGATCTGTACCATGCATTAAAGACGATTCATGACATCTTCCCGCTGAAGACATGCAAGCGCGTTTTTCCGCGCGATATCGGCAAGGAACGTCCCTGTCTCAATTACTACATCGGCCGCTGCATCGCGCCTTGCAAGGGTGATGTGCCGTCGTCTGCATATCGCGCCGTCATCGCCGATGTCTGTCGATTTCTCGAGGGTCGGTACGACGGACTGCTCGGTGAACTGAAGGCAAAAATGACGGAAGCGTCCGATGATCTGCGCTTCGAGGAAGCTGCCCGCTGGCGCGATCGGCTGGTGGCGCTGGAACGGCTTCTGAAAGCGCAGCACGTGGTTGCAGCCGATAAGGTGGACCGTGATGTGATCGGCATAGCCTCGAACGAAGCGGAGTCCTGCCTGATCAAGGTGGAGGTGCGTGAGGGGCGCGCCATTCGCATCGTCCCGTTCTTCTTTGAAAAGGGGGAAGACCTTCCGGCTATCATCAAGGCGTTCCTGTCCCAGCACTATCCCGACATGCCCTTCGTTCCGGCCGAAATCCTGGTGCCTCTGGACTTGACGGATGCGGATGCGGCAGAAGCCAGTCTCACAGCCATGAAGGGTGCGCGTGTCAAAATTATCCATCCGAAACGCGGTGAGCGTGTCAGCATCCTGCAGTTTGCGAATGAAAATGCCAAACAGAACCTGCTCCGGCACACGCTTATGGGCGGGGCCGGACAGAGCCGGCTGGATGAGACGCTGAAGCAGCTGGCTGAGCTTGTCGGCCTGACGGGCGGTCTGGAACGAATCGAAGCATATGATGTCTCGCATCTGGGCGGTGCAGACCGTTCGGCGTCACTTGTCGTATTTTCCGGAGGCAAGCCGGAGCGCCAGGCATACCGCCACTTCAAATTGCATGAGGGTGATGCCCGCGACGATTATGAGGCGATGCGCGAAGTGCTGACGAGACGTCTGAAGCGTCTCGATGACAAATCGTTTGGTCAGGTCCCGGACCTGATTCTGGTGGATGGCGGCAGGGGACAGGTATCTGCTGTGCAGCCGCTCGTGAAGGATCTCGGCATCGCACTGGCCGGTATCGTCAAGGATCGGCGGCACCGAACGCGCGGTCTCGTTACGGCAGATGGCATTGTTCACGAGCTGTCCGTCACAGAAGGTGATTCCGATCGCGCAAAAAAAATTGCACTTTGGCGCCTGCTGACAGCGATTCAGGATGAAGCGCACCGCTTTGCCGGACGCTTGCGCAAAAAGCAGGAGAATAAGCGGCAGACGCGCTGGACCCTGGAGTCGATTCCGGGCGTCGGCCCCGCGCGGCGCAAAAAGCTGATGCAGGCTTTTGGAACCATGGCGGCCATTGAAGCGGCCAGCGTGGACCAGCTGCTCGAAAAAGGCATTGACCGGAGAACTGCTGAAGCCGTTCACCGTCATTATCACGAGGAGAAAACGTGAGCATATTTGCGCTTTCAGATCCGCATCTGTCGTTTGGCACGGACAAACCGATGTCCGTCTTCGGCGAGCATTGGGACAACCATGAAAAGCGAATTGAGGCAGCCTGGAAGGCATCCGTCGACCCAGCCGATACGGTAATTCTGGCCGGCGACATATCCTGGGCAACGCGGTTTGACGAGGCGTTGCCGGATCTCGCCTTTCTGGATGCATTGCCGGGCAGAAAAGTGCTCCTGCGCGGCAATCACGATTACTGGTGGAGCACGGTCGGCAAGATGAACAGGCAATTGGCCGGAGAGGGAATCAGCACCTTGACGTTTCTGGGGTACGAAGCGATTCGGCTGGCTCCCGGTGTCTGGCTTGCCGGCAGCCGCGGCTGGCCGCACGAAAGCGAAAGTACGGACTGGGATACGGACGAGGTTATCTACCGGCGAGAACTGATCCGCTTTGCGCTGGCATTTTCCGATGCGCGCAAGAAAATGGCAAACGGCGATATCCTTATTGCGGCAAGTCACTTTTGCCCGCTGGAGCGAAGCGGTGCAGCCACACCCATGTCGGCGGCCGTTGCGGCGGCAGGCGCCGCCATGTGCCTTTACGGGCACGTGCACAATTCCGCTCGTTTGCGGATGGTTTCGAAAGATGTTGTCTACCTCAACACGGCGGCTGATGTGCTGGATTTCAAACCGCTTTTAATCCACGATGGCCGCTCGCTTTGTATATAATAAAATGATGCCGTCGCTGACGAGGCGGCGAGACCGAACGGGGGATATATGCCTATGGTGATGAGCATGACGGGATACGGCGATGGGGAAGCCGTCAATGAAAACGGTACTGTGAGGGTTGAAATCCGGAGCGTCAATCACCGCTACTTTGAGCCCGTGTTTCGGCTCCCGTCCGTGTTCATGATGTTTGAACAGCGTCTGCGCAAACGGATTGCCGGCAAGATCGGCCGCGGGCGTCTGGAGATCCGCATTTTCTTCGATGCCGGTGCGAGGGCGGCAGAACAGTACCGGCTTGATCCGGCTGTTGCCCGTCAGGCACTTGCGGCCCTGATTGAACTGGAAACACTGACGGGGCAATTCATTGAAAATAAACCGGCGCTGATTGCCGGTCTGGATGGTGTGATGTCGGGGAGAACGATCCCGGAATCCGGTGATGAAGCGATGCTCGCACTGGTGCTGGAAGCGACCGATAAAGCGCTTGCGGGGCTGATGCACATGCGCGAGTCGGAAGGCGGCGTGCTCGCGGACAATATTCTCGCACTGTGCGACGCACTTGCGGAGTCAGTCGGACGCGTCGAGGCTTACGCCGCCGACATGCCGGCCCGGCAGCGGGCAAAACTGGAAGAACGCATTCAGACGCTGCTCGGTGAAATGACCGATGAATACTATCCGGGGCAGCGTCTGGCCGCCGAGGTGGCACTCCTGATTGATCGTCTGGCGATCGACGAAGAGATCGTCCGCCTGAAGAGCCATATCGAGCAGGTGAGGCAAACCATCGCCCTGGCGGAACCGATTGGCAAGCGGCTTGATTTTCTGGCGCAGGAGATGAACCGCGAAGTCAACACGATCGGGTCGAAAACGGGTGATCTTGCAGACCTTGTCGTGATGATGAAAAATGATGTTGAAAAATTCAGAGAGCAGGTACAAAACGTTGAGTGATTCGCCTTACTTGTCGATCGGTTTCGGAAACGCCGTTGCCAAAGCACGTCTGATCGCCGTGGTCGGAGCTGACGGTGCACCGGTCCGGCGCCTGATTCAGGATGCGCGTGACCGCGGTGCTCTGATCGACGCGACGGCCGGCAAAAAGACGCGCGCTGTCCTGATCATGGACTCGGACCATATTGTTCTGTCCGCGGAGCAGCCGGAAACGCTGACCGCTGAGGAAGACGCATGAAGGACGAACCGAAAGGCCTGATCCTTTGCATCTCCGGCCCCTCGGGCGTCGGCAAGGACACGATTATCAAAGAACTGCTCAAAGTGCGCATGGGCATGTGTCATTCCATCTCCATGACGACAAGGCCGCCCCGGGGCGAGGAACGTCATGGTGTTGACTATCTTTTTACCGACAAGTCAACATTTGAGGCTCTGATCGAAAGCGGCGAGATTTTGGAACACGACACTTACTGCAGCCATTATTACGGCACACCGGCCAAGCCGATTCTGGACATGGTTGAGGAGGGCACCGATGTGATTTTGGACATCACGCTGAAAGGCGCGCACGAAGTGGTTGCCAAATTGCCTGAGGCGGTCACGATTTTCCTTATGCCGCCGTCCCTGCGCTCACTGGAGCAGCGACTGCGCATGCGCGGCACCGATCCGGACGATCAGATTGAAGCGAGACTCGAACGCGCCATAGCCGAGATTATGGAGGCTGTGAACTTTGACTACATCATCGTGAATGAGCGGATTCCCGATACCATTGAAACAATTCTGGCGATTTACACCGCAGAACAGCATCGCGCCAAACGGCTGACCAACATCGCCGGCAAAATCACATCCGGTCAGTGGAACTGAGCTTGACCTGAGGATCCCTCAATATTTCCCGGAAAAGGTCCGTAAATCGGCGAAATGTCGATTGTTCGGCATCCTGTCGTATGCTACAATGTACCGCGATTGCGCGAAGGAGTTAATGAATACTGATGCTTATCAATCCACCTCTTGAAAGACTGCTTCCAAAAGCGGAAAACCGCTACGTACTGACGATGCTGACTGCCAAACGGGCAAGACAGCTGACACAGGGCGCCAATCCGATGGTGGAGTCCGAAACGCCCAATTTCGTTTCACTCGCCGCAGAAGAAATCGACCAGAATAAGGTGCTGTACCGAAAAGGCCGGCACGATCCGTTCATACCGCTTCGACCGGAGATTGAGGCGGCACGCCTGCAAGCAGAGCGTGATGCCGAAGAGAAGCGTGCACAGGAACTTCTGGAAGAGACGAGGCGCATGGTCGATGTCGACGAGCAGACGCTGGTGCGCGCGATCAATTCCTTTGACAGCGAAACATTTACTGCTATGGACGCCGATGAGCTGGCGCGCCAGTTCATCCAGTTTGTTGACGCGACCGACATGGAAGAAGCCATCGAGCAAAGCGGCGCGGAGGAGGATTAATGACCGACGCCGTCAGGCTGAACCCGAACGGTTATCCCATGGAAAAACTGGTCGCGCTTGCGAAGAACCGCGGATTTGTCTATGCCGGTTCGGAAATTTACGGCGGCCTCGCGAATGCCTGGGATTACGGCCCGTATGGAAGCGAACTGCTGAATACAGTGAAAGCCGCGTGGTGGAGACGATTTGTCACCACGCATCCGCTCAATGTCGGCATTGATGCGCAGATTCTGATGAATCCCGAAGTCTGGGTGGCGTCCGGCCATGTCGGCGGGTTTTCCGATCCGTTGATTGACTGCAAACAGTGCAAGGCTCGCTACCGCGCCGATCAGCTGATCGAGAATGAGCTGCAGAAACGCGGCGAAGCGAGAGAACTGGGCGAGCTTGATGCAGAGGGCCTCAAGACCCTGATCGATACCGAACAGATCGACTGCCCGTCATGCGGCAAGCATGACTTCACCGACATTCGCCAGTTCAATCTCATGTTCAAAACGTTCCAGGGTGTCACTGAAGAAAAACTGGCGACACTTTACCTGAGACCGGAAACGGCGCAGGGCATTTTTGTGAACTTTGCAAATGTGCAGCGAACTTCCCGCAAAAAACTGCCGTTCGGCATTGCCCAGATCGGCAAGAGTTTCCGCAACGAGATTACGCCCGGCAACTTTATTTTCCGCACGCGTGAATTCGAGCAGATGGAACTTGAGTTTTTCTGCGAACCCGGATCGGACCTCGAATGGTTCGATTACTGGCGGACGTTCTGCCGGACGTGGCTCATCGACATCGGTCTGCGCAGTGAACATCTGCGCCTGCGGGATCACTCGCCGGATGAACTGTCGTTCTATTCGGCCGCCACAACCGATATTGAGTTCCTGTACCCGTTCGGCTGGGGTGAGTTGTGGGGCATTGCAGATCGAACCAATTACGATCTCGGCCGGCACATGGAACACAGCCGGCAGGATTTGTCCTATTTCGATCCGGCCAGGAACGAAAAATTCATACCCTACGTCATTGAACCGTCACTCGGTGCCAATCGTCTGCTTCTGGCTTTGCTTGCCGATGCCTATGACGAGGAGACACTAGAAAATGGTGACGTCCGCACCGTGCTGCGTTTTGCGCCGGCGATGGCGCCGGTCAAAGTGGCCGTGCTCCCGCTTTCGGCAAAGCTGAGTGAAGCGGCACTCCCGATCTTTGAGCGGCTGACCACGCTGTTCAGCTGTGAGTTTGACGATCGCCAGTCGATCGGCAAGCGATATCGCCGTCAGGATGAGATTGGCACGCCGTATTGTCTTACCTTTGATTTCGATTCACTCGACGACCACATGGTGACGGTCAGGGAACGCGACACGATGCGGCAGGAGCGACTGCCGATCGACGCACTCGAGCACTATTTCGACCATAAGTTCGATCTCTCCTGAGGGGGCGATCGTTTTTTATTATTCCGGCCCTGGGCCGAAACTTGTAAATGCAAGCGACTGACGCTTATGCAATAGGAGGAAAACATGACAAAATACGTTTATATGTTCGCTGAAGGCAATGCGACCATGCGTGATTTGCTGGGTGGCAAGGGTGCCAACCTGGCCGAAATGAGCCAGCTTGGATTGCCGGTTCCGAGAGGATTTACGGTAACGACCGAAGCGTGTAACCGCTATTATAAAGATGGCACCAAAATTGCACCGGAAGTGGAACAGCAAATTCTCGATGCACTCGCTAAAGAAGAGGAGATGACCGGCAAAACGTTTGGTGATCCGACGAAACCGCTTCTGGTTTCCGTTCGTTCCGGAGCCCGTGCCTCCATGCCCGGCATGATGGACACCATCCTGAATCTGGGGCTGAACGACGACGTGGTGAAGGGACTTGCGGAACTGACCGGCAATCCCCGTTTTGCCTACGACAGCTATCGCCGTTTTATCATGATGTTCTCGGACGTCGTCATGGAAATCGGAAAAGAGCTCTATGAAGAGGAAATGGACAAGATCAAGGAACGCGTTGGTGCCGAACTCGACACGGACTTGAATGAAGAACACATGAAGGAAGTGGCGGACGTCTTCCTTGCAACTTACAAAAAGCATAAGGGCGAAGCATTTCCGCAGGATCCGAAAACACAGCTCATGCTCGCGATCGAAGCGGTCTTCCGCTCCTGGAATAACCGCCGTGCTGTTTATTACCGCCGCATGCACGGCATCCCCGGCAGCTGGGGCACGGCCGTCAACGTTCAGGAAATGGTTTACGGCAACATGGGTGATACGAGCGGCACCGGCGTAGCCTTTTCGCGAAACCCGGCCACAGGCGAAAACAAACTCTACGGCGAGTACCTGATGAACGCACAGGGTGAAGACGTTGTCGCCGGCGTGCGTACGCCCGAACCGATCGATCACCTGAAAACGCTGATGCCGAATGTTTACCAGGAATTCCACGATATTGCGGAACGTCTTGAGAAGCACTACGGCGATATGCAGGATCTTGAATTTACAATCGAAAACGGCAAGCTGTTCATTCTGCAGACCCGTTCCGGCAAACGTACCGCGACAGCCGCCCTCCGCGTTGCCGTCGACATGGTCGATGCCGGCATGCTGACAAAGGAACAGGCGCTCCTCAAAATCGATCCGGCCCAGCTGGATGCGCTGCTGCACCCGACTTTCAATCCGGAAGCCCTGGAACGCGCCACGCCGCTGACCAAGGGTCTGCCGGCCTCACCCGGTGCTGCCGCAGGCATGATTACATTCTCGGCTGAAGAAGCCTATGAGGAAAGCCTGAAAGGGCATGCTGTGATTCTGGCCAGAACCGAGACGAGTCCTGAAGATATTCAGGGCATGAATGTGTCGGCCGGCATCCTGACGTCT
>DUPJ01000143.1 GCA_012838355.1 Clostridiaceae bacterium | reverse complement strand
TGAGATCGATGGCGGTACCGCCCGCAATGTCACCGTCCGGTGCAAAGATGCGAAATGGGCCCGAATCGCTTTGGACTTCCTCATAGCCGCGAGAGAGCAGACTTGTTTCAACCTCGTCCGGTTCGAATTGACCTTCGAGCCAGATCTGCTCCGCCGGCGGATTGCCGAGAACGAGACCGCGCTCAATCGCGAAGAGGTCGATGCCGCTTTCGGCCAGAACGCGTTCACCCGTATCAAGGTTGAGGAGAAATTCGGCCGGGCCGGTGGTTATCGACCGATACGCATTCATTGTGTCAGGCCAGTCCTGTTCCTCCAAAAGACTGCGATAGTCCGCCACACTTGCCGGTTGTCTGGAACCGGGGAATGCGTTCAGCAAAACACCGTAATCGACATAGCCAAACCACCCGTCATCAAATGACATCTGAGGTACCCTTTCCAGAATGTCAAACAACACCGATGTGCTGCCTGCGGCCTCGGCCGGCAGAAGCGGAGACAGCGCGAGCACCATCACCAGAAGAAAGACAAGAGCAGCTTTTCCGTGCATACATGCACCCCCAGTCATTTGGTAACACGATACGCGTCTTGCGTTCGTCTGGAAAGTTCGTGCGACACAAATATGCGTGAAGACATACCGCTTTACGTATGGTAATGCAGATCCTGAAGACGTTCATTTGTCTGGTAGACGAGTTACCCCAAATATTGTATTTTGGTTAAAAGACCAATTAGCGCGACTTTCAGAAGCAATATATCGGCAGTTTTTTCGTTGACATTTAATTCTCTTAAACGCAGAATACGTGCATGTTTACCCATTTGGGAATCCACGACGAGGAGAATAACCATGAAAAAGAAATCCTATTCATTTCTGGTGATCGCCCTGATGCTCTGTCTGGCACTGCTGACAGGGATCACCAACCCGGTCAGCGCCGCTGATGCAGAGGCCCCGATTAAACTCGGCGGCATCGGTCCGCTGTCCGGCGCAGCCGCTGTATACGGCATTGCCGTCGCAAATGGTGCAAACATTGCCGTCGAAGAAATCAATGCGCTTGGCGGCCTTCAGTTTGAACTGAACTTTCAGGACGATGAACACGATGCCGAGAAATCGGTGAACGCGTACAACGTTTTAAAAGACTGGGGCATGCAGGTGCTGGTCGGCACCGTCACGACAACCCCCGGCATCGCCGTGTCCGCCGAAAGCTTTGCGGACCGCATCTTCACGCTGACGCCGTCAGCATCGTCACCGCAGGTGGTCGAGGGCAAGGACAACGTCTTCCAGATGTGCTTTACCGACCCGAACCAGGGTATTGCCTCAGCGCAGTATATTCTGGACAAAGAACTCGGCACGAAAGTCGCCATCATCTACAACAATGCCGACGCATATTCGACCGGCATTTACGAGAAATTCGCAACCGAAGCTGAAGAAAAAGGGCTGGAAGTCGTGAGCACAACGACTTTCACCGATGAAACAGCAAATGACTTCTCTGTTCAGCTGACAGAAGCGCAGAACGCCGGAGCGGACCTCCTGTTCCTCCCGATCTATTACCAGCCGGCATCGCTCATCCTGTCACAGGCAAAGGCTATGGACTATGCGCCGGTCGTCTTCGGCGTGGACGGCATGGACGGCATTCTGACACTTGAGAACTTTGACGTGTCGCTCGCCGAAGGCGTCATGCTCCTGACCCCGTTCGTGGCTGACGCAACGGACGATCTGACCGTGGCATTCGTCGAAAAGTATCAGGAATTGTACGACGAAGTCCCGAATCAGTTTGCTGCCGACGGCTATGACTGTGTCTACGCCATTTATGAAGCGCTGAAAGACAGTGACATCACGGCTGAATCTACCGCTGAAGAAGCCTGTGACTATCTCGTCGGGGTGTTCACGGGCGAGGAATTTGTCTTCAACGGCCTGACCGGCGATAACATGACCTGGTCCGAAACCGGCGAAGTCGCCAAGTCCCCCAAGGGCATGGTCATTCAGGACGGTGTCTACGTCGGCATGGATGCCGCCGAAGACAGTGAGAATGATTGATAAGAAAATCGTTTTTGGCGGGAACGCCGGGCAGGTTTGCCTGCCCGACGTTCCCCTTTTTCGTTTCTGCCCGGCTTCATGCGGATTTTGCATGAACATGGTCAATGCTCGCTTCAAAGACAACCCAATGACTTCGTTGAACGGTACATTATGACGTTTTTAACTTACCTGATCTCCGGCATCAGCCTCGGCAGCATCTATGCGATCATCGCACTCGGTTACACGATGGTTTACGGCATCGCGAAAATGTTGAATTTCGCACACGGTGACGTCATCATGATCGGCGGCTATGTGTCGTATATGGTGACGACCGAACTTGGCTGGTCACCGCTTGTTTCCGTACTGGCCGCCATGGCCGTCTGCACCCTGCTCGGTGTCCTGATCGAGCAGCTGGCATACAAGCCTCTGCGTGCAGCGCCCTCTCTCGCCGTGCTGATTACCGCAATCGGGGTCAGCTATTTCCTGCAAAATGCAGCTCTTCTTCTCTTTTCCGCCAACCCGAAGAGCTTCTCCTCCGTCGTTCCGATCGATTCGATCCGGCTGTTCGAAGGAAAGCTTGTCATCTCAGGCACAGCCATCGTGGCCGTCATCGCCTGTGCCATCATCATCCTCGGGCTGACCTGGCTCATCAACAAGACAAAGATCGGCAAAGCCATGCGCGCCGTTTCCGAAGATAAACATGCGGCCCAGCTGATGGGCGTCAGCATCAATAAAACGATATCCGTTACCTTTGCCATCGGTTCGGCTTTGGCCGCCGTCGCCGGTGTACTGCTCGTCTCGGCATACCCCATTCTCATGCCGACAACGGGTGCCATGCCCGGCATCAAAGCCTTTACGGCTGCCGTTTTCGGCGGCATCGGGTCCATTCCGGGTGCGTTTCTGGGCGGCATTCTGCTTGGCATCATTGAAATCCTCGGCAAGGCGTACATATCCACGCAGCTTTCGGACGCGATTGTGTTCGCCGTCCTGATTATCATATTGCTCGTCAAGCCGACCGGCCTGCTCGGCAAGAAAGTGCTGGTGAAGGTGTGAACGGCTCATTTTTCAAAGCAAAATCACGGCGCCAGAATATGCTCACGTACGGCCTCGTTATTGCGGCTTATATCATCCTCAGGATTCTCTTGGCCGGCGGCCATGTTTCGTCGGCCTTGCAGGGTCAGCTGGTCCCCATCACGGCCTACATCGTGATGGCCGTCTCGCTGAACCTCACGGTCGGCGTACTGGGTGAACTGAGCCTCGGACACGCCGGCTTCATGAGCGTCGGCGCATTCACGGGCGTCATCACGTCCGCCTCCCTTACGAGTTCCGTGCCCGAGCCGGCACTGCGTCTCCTCTTCGCTCTCATTGCCGGCGGAATTGCGGCCGGTCTTTTCGGTTTCCTGATCGGCATCCCGGTGCTGCGTCTGCATGGAGACTATCTCGCGATCGTGACACTAGCCTTCGGTGAAATCATCAAGAATGTCGTCAACACGCTCTACGTCGGCATCGGCCAGAGCGGTCTCAAAATCGGTATGACCAGCGGCAATGCCCTTAATCTGGGTGAAGGCGGAAAAGTCATTCTGAACGGCCCCATGGGTGCCATCGGGGTACAGAAAATCTCATCCTTCACCGCTGGCTTCATCCTGATCCTGGTCACCCTGTTCATCATCCTGAACCTGATTGACAGCCGCGCGGGACGCGCCATCATGGCAGTGCGGGACAACAAGATTGCGGCCGAATCGGTCGGCATCAGCGTCTGGCGCTACCGCATGACGGCCTTCGTCACGTCGGCCGCGCTGGCCGGAGCTGCCGGAGCGCTCTACGCCCTCAATTACTCGACCGTCATTGCCCGCAAATTTGATTTCAATACATCCATACTTGTGCTCGTTTTCGTGGTGCTGGGCGGCATGGGCAACATTCGCGGGTCCATCATTGCGGCAACAGTTCTGACCATCCTGCCCGAAGTCCTGCGCGCGTTCAATAACGTGCGCATGCTGATCTATGCCGTCATACTGATCCTTGTCATGCTGGCAACGAACAATGTCAGGCTGCGCGCCTGGTTCCAGAGAATACGCCCAGGCAACGGCAAAACGCCGGTAATTTCGGGTGGAGGTGACGGCCATGAGTGACAAGACACGCATGGTTCCGCTGCCCAGCAAAGCGATTGTGCCGGAGCGGGACGCCCTGGAGCGGCCGATACTGGAGGTCAGCCGCCTCGGCATTAACTTCGGCGGTCTGGTCGCCGTCGAAGACTTCAATATCGCCGTGGGCCGCACCGAAATCTGCGGACTGATCGGCCCGAACGGCGCCGGCAAAACGACAATTTTCAACTTGCTGACGAAGGTGTATCAACCGACCTCCGGCGCGATCCTGCTGGACGGTCAGGATACGGCCAGCATGAATACGGTGCAGGTCAATCAGGCCGGCATCGCCAGAACATTCCAGAATATCCGGCTCTTCCCCAGTCTGTCGGTCGAAGACAACGTCAAGATCGGCCTGCATAATCAGGTGCGATACCCCCTGATCACAGGTGTGTTCCGACTGCCCGGATTCTTCAGGGCAGAGCGTCAGGCAAAGGATCAGGCGATGGAACTCCTGTCCATCTTTGACATGACGGATCTTGCGTCGAAAAAAGCAGGCTCGCTTCCGTACGGCGCACAGCGCCGCCTCGAGTTTCTGCGTGCCCTCGCCACAAACCCGAAGCTTCTGCTTCTCGACGAACCGGCTGCAGGCATGAATCCGTCCGAAACGGAAGAGCTGATGGCGTCCATCAAAAAAATTCGCGACCGCTTTCAGATTGCGATCATGCTGATTGAACATGATATGCGCCTCGTCATGGGCATCTGTGAGGGCATTGCCGTCATCAACTACGGCAAAATCATCGCCAAAGGGACGGCGTCCGAGATTCAGGACAACCCCGAGGTCATCGAGGCGTACCTCGGCAAGAAAAAGGAATAGCGACATGCTGCGTGTCAACGATATAGAAGTCTATTACGGCAATATCCGCGCCATCAAGGGCGTCAGTTTTTATGTGGAAAAAGGAGAGATCGTTACCCTGATCGGCGCCAACGGTGCCGGCAAGTCGACGATCCTGAAAACGGTGTCGGGACTCATGAAGCCCAGAACCGGTACGATCGAGTTTCTGAACAAGAACATTCTCACTGCACCGCCGCATAAAATCGTGGCCAAAGGTTTGGCGCACTGCCCCGAAGGCCGCCGCCTGTTCCAGCTGATGACCGTTGAGGAGAATCTGGAACTCGGCGCATATACGAGAGACAACAGCGAGATTGAGGCGAGCATGGCCGACGTGTACCGCCGCTTTCCCCGCTTGCTGGAACGCAAAAATCAGACTGCCGGTTCCCTCTCGGGCGGCGAGCAGCAGATGCTCGCCATGGGCCGCGCACTCATGTCGAGGCCAACGCTGCTAATGCTTGATGAACCGTCCATGGGGCTCGCACCCATTCTGGTTGAGCAGATCTTCGAACTGATTCGCGAATTGAACGAGGGCGGCACGACGATTTTGCTGGTCGAGCAGAATGCCCAGATGGCCCTCTCGATCGCCGACCGCGGCTATGTTCTGGAAACGGGCAGCATTGTGA
>DUPJ01000011.1 GCA_012838355.1 Clostridiaceae bacterium | reverse complement strand
TCATCGAAAAACACGGCGCAGAACACATGGAAACGGGTGATCTGATTGTCTATACATCGGCCGACAGCGTGTTTCAGATCGCCGCGCACGAAGATGTGGTTCCCATTGAGATGCTGTATCGCTACAGTCAGATCGCGCGCGATCTGCTCACCGGCCAACATGCGGTCGGACGCGTCATCGCACGACCCTTTATCGGCAGGCCGGGCAGCTTTACGCGCACCGTGAGACGGAAGGATTTTTCCTTAACGCCCTCAGAACCGACGATGCTTGACCATGTCAAGGCAGCCGGGCTTCCCGTGGTATCGGTCGGGAAGATTTCCGATATTTTTGCCGGCCGCGGCGTGACGGATGCGCTTGTGGCAAAAGAAAATGATCAGGGTGTGTCGGTCACGCTTGAGGCGATGCGCGATTTTGACCGCGGATTAATTTTTACGAATCTCGTTGACTTTGACATGAAGTATGGACATCGTAACGACAGCAAAGGTTATGCAAATGCCCTGGAAGCCTTTGATATAAGGCTCCCCGAAATTATTGCCGCCCTCCGGCCCGACGATTTGCTCCTGATTACGGCAGATCATGGCTGCGATCCGAATTTTCCGGGCACAGACCACACGAGAGAGTCCGTACCGCTTCTGATGCTGACTGCCGCGATGCAGGGCGCTTATGAAATCGGGGTGCGCAACACGTTTGCCGATATCGGTGTGACCGTTTGCGACTGGCTCGGCACAGACAGGCCGCTATCCGGCACCAGTATTCTGCCGCTGCCCGCGCACGCCTGATATGTTCAGGCGCGCCTCGCAAACCGCACTGCTCATTTTCCTGATTCTTGCGCTTGCCGGTTGCATCGGGGCACCGCTCAGCACGAAGCCGACGGTCACACGACCCGCGGTCACGGCAGTGGAGGCGGGTACAGGCGATGAACAGATTGAAACCATATTCAGCCTGATCCGCAATGCACAGTGGCAGGTGCTGCAAAACTGGCTTACCTTCGATACGAGCCGCAACGTCACATTTTCGGATATCGTTGATCGCCAGGCGAAAATTCATGAAAAACTCGGTGTCGAATCCGTGGATCTGACCGGCGTCCGAAAGCTTGAACGTGCTTCGGACAAAAATATCGCTGTTTATGAAGCGGAGATGGTTTTCGAGACGCGTTACGGCAAGATGCAGCGGCCGCTGACGCTAACCTTTTTGAAGGATGTGACGGAGAATCGCTGGGAACTCGACTGGACTCCGGCACTGATTTTTCCGGGCCTCACGGAAGAAAATGATATTCTGATCGAAACGGCCCACGGCAAGCGCGGGCAGATTTACGACCGACATCTGATTCCGCTGGCTGCGGAGGGTGATCAATTCACGGTTGGAGCCGTCGCCGGTGCCTATCTGGCGGAGTCGAATGCAGCCGTCGCCGAGCTTCTCGGTATGGATGCGGACCGGATCGAGACGATCATGGCGCAGTCGTGGATCCGTTCCGGCATGTTTGTACCCTTGAAGTCGATGATGTCCTTGTCGCCGGCTCAGATGGAAAAGCTGCCGCAGCTCGGACTCACCGTGCGCCGGTCATCCGCGCGTGTATATCCGGAGGCTGAAACGCTTGCACACCTGATCGGGTATGTCGGTGAAGTGACGGCTGATGATATCGAAAATGGCGGAGGCTACTATCGTGCCGGAGATATGATCGGCAAGCGCGGACTTGAGGCACTTTACGAGAACCGCCTGCGCCCGCAGCTCGGCATCACTGTCTTTTTGTCCGGCAGTGAGCGGACGGTGCTGTACGAACAGCAGGCCGCCGACGGCGAGGATATCGTTTTGACTATCGACAGCCGGCTGCAAAGAAAACTTTATGATCTGATGGCGGACGATGAGGGGCAGGCGGTTGCCGTGCATCCGGAATCGGGTGATATCCTGGCGCTCGTATCCGTGCCCTCGTTTGATCCGAATCTTTTCGTCGGCGGCATCTCCAGCGAGACTTACCAGGCACTGCTCGACAATCCCAAAACGCCGATGCTGAATCGCTTTCAGCTGCGCTATGCACCCGGTTCGACAGCGAAAATTCTGACGTACATGGCCGGATACAATCTCGGCATAGTCAATGACCAGACGATCAAGACCATCACGACCAAGAGCTGGCAGCCGGGGCCGGCCTGGGGCGGTTACGAGGTGAAGCGGCTGATTGAGTACAACGAGCCGCAGAATCCGCAGCAGGCGCTCGTCATATCCGACAACATTTTCTTTGCACAGATTGCTGTTGAAGCGGGTGCCGAGGCTTTCCTGAACGAATGGCAGGGATTTGGCATCGGGGAGGACGTGCCGGTCGATTATCCGTTCTACCGGTCGCAGGTATCGAACGACAATACCTTTGACAATGAGGTTCTGCTCGCCGATGCCGCATATGGTCAGGGTGAATTTCAGATCACGTCGCTGCAGCTGGCCTCGATCGCAAGCGGGGCGGTGACCGGCAATATCATGAAGCCGCGCCTGCTCCTTGACGATCAGCCGGAACCGTGGAAGACGGATATCGCCTCTGAGTCGACGCGTCACTCCCTGCTCACAGCCATGCGGCAGACGATCGAAATTACGCACGTGAACTCGGTGGAGCGCCCCTTTGCCAGGCTGGCCGGCAAATCCGGCACGGCTGAAGTTGCTTTCGATCAGACCTTGCAGACACAGGGTATCGACAGCTGGTTTGTCGGTTTCGACATGGATAATCCGACGCTGATGCTGGCCGTGCAGGTGCAGAACATTCAGCGCAGGGATGACGGTGTATCGGCACCGCAGCGTTTCGGTGAGGCTTTTGAAATAATTTACGAAGGTGGTGAAACACCGTATCAGCCAGATCCGTAAGATTACGCCGGCTAACTGACGGATGGCTGCAAAGCCTGCTCCTGGCGTGGCTGTCCGTCTCCTCGCTGTATCTATTGCTTTATCGCAGTGATGTCGGTTCGCTTGATTTTGGCCGCCAAATCCGGCTCGAGATTTATCTCCTGATTTTCCTTGCGGCCATTTGTCTCTGCCGTGTGCTTAGCCTTTTTATGCGGTCCTGGGCTGACTGGCAGCCGGCGTTGCTGTTGATGGCGCTGGCCTGCTTTCTCGTTTTGCTTGTCTGGCTGATTCCCTCCGCCCGGCTCATCGTCGGTGCCCTCATCATCACCGGTGCTGCGGCTTTCTGGTTTTACTCCCAGCCGGTCACGCTGTCTGTCAAACGCGCCGCACTGATCGTCGCAGGCGCCGCTGCAGCCGGCATGGTGTTTGCTCTGACGGGCTTTGACGTCGAGCCGCTGGCGGCGGTCACGGTTCAGCCGCCCCGCTCATTGTGGTGGACACCGCTGCTTCTGTTTGCCTCCCTCCTGATTGGCCTGATTGCAGGACTGCTTGGCCGTAAAGATGCGACAGCAGAAACGTGGTGGCGATATGCGGCCGGTGCCGCGATTTTGCTGCATGTCGTGCTGCTGTCGGCCCTGATGGTGGCCAGAGTGCGGGCACTATATACGCCCACCTACGATTTCGGCATCTTTGCGCAGATGTTTCACAATATGCGTGAAACGGGCCTGCCGCTGACCACGCTGGAGCGAAGCCGCGAAATGTCGCACTTTGCCGTTCACGTATCGCCGATCTTTTATCTTTGGCTGCCCTTTTATGCCGTCCTGCCGCGGCCCGAAACGCTTCAGGTATTGCAGATACTGACCGTCGCATCCGGTGTTGTGCCGCTGTACCTGATTGCCAGAGACAAACTGGCGGGCACCTCGCTGCCGTATGTTCTGGCTATAGTGTACCTGTTTCACCCTGGTATCATCGGCAGCTCCATGTACGATGTCCACGAGAATGCTTTCCTTGCGCCGCTGATCCTCTGGCTTCTGTGGGCGGCGGACAGACGAAAAATCTGGCTTTACTTTCTTTTCATGCTGCTGATCCTTGCCGTCAAGGAAGATGCTGCCTTGTATGTCATCTCTGTCGGTATCTTCCTTATCCCGGACAAAAATCTGAGAATGCCGGCTCTCCTGTCGATCATTATGTCATTTGCCGTTTTCTTCCTTGTTTCCCGCCACCTTAATAATGCGGGGGAGGGGGTGATGACGTACCGGTTTGCGAATCTGGTCACTGACGAGCGCTGGGGACTTCCCGGTGTCGTGCTCACGCTTTTGATCAATCCGGGGTATGCGCTGAGCGAGATGTTTTCAGCCGAAAAATTGCATTACCTGCAGAAAATGATTTTGCCGCTCGCCTTTCTGCCGTTCCTGCAGAGGCGTCTCCGGCACTTCGCCCTGCTGATCCCGCTCATCGTCATGAACCTGATCAGCCGCTACCCGTACCAGGCAAATATCGGTTTTCAATATCATTACGCGACGGCGGCGCTGCTCTTTTATCTCGCCATTTTGTTTTTGGCCGGGATGCCACGCAATCTGCCGGCGCGGTCAAAACACACGATACGGCTGCACCCGCGCGCATGCGTGACCGCCTTGATGCTCTCAGCGGCTGTCCTTTTCGGTTCCATGCTTTTTGGTGCGTATGCCTCACCGATCGGTTATGTCGCCAGGAACCGGGAGATGCTGGACAACATGCGGGCCGACATGGACGCGATAGAAGAGGACGCAACGGTGCGTGCGACCACATTTCTGACCACCTATTTGTCCAATCGGCCGTTTATCATCGACTTGTCATACGAGCATCTGGATGATGCCGACGACCGCACCGCGGACTATCTTGTCTTTGATCTTCGCCGGCGACTGGGCAGCGATCTGCAAAGCCGGCTGGACGATGCGAAAAAAAGTTATGCGGTTTTTCGCGAGTCGGACAGCCTGCTCATTTTGAAGCGAACGGACTAATCGCCCTGTCCGGCTGTGCGCGCCGCCAGCACGGCAGAGAGCGTGTCCTGACTGAAGTGATAGTGCTTGTTGCAGAAATGGCAGTTTACGTGCACGCCGGCCGGGTCCTGGATCAGTTCCCTGATGTCGTCGGCAGGCAGGGCAAACAGATTGTCAAGCATGCGCTCTTCCCGGCAGGTACAGCGAAATGCCGCGCGTGCAGGATCCGCATACTTGATGTCCGGATCTCCGAGTATCAGGTCGAGAAGCTGGTGCGGGTTCATGCCCTCCTCAAACCAGTAGGTAATTTCGGGAAAGCCCTGTGCCCGCTGTTCCAGCCAATCGGCCAGCCGGTCATCCCAGCCCGGCATCAGCTGGAGCATCATGCCGCCTGCATGCTTTACACCGTCAGGCGAAAGCTTAACGCCCAGCAGAACCACACTGGGAATCTGTGCCGAGAAGTAAAGATAAGACGCAATTTCATGCGCAACGGTGCTTTTCACGAGTTCAACCGAACTTACATATGGCCGCCGGTTCAATCCGTCATCGCGGCTGACATTCAGTGTGCCGTTTCCGATGGCACGCGCAATATCGATGCGCCCGTCTTCCGTATAAATGGTTTCGACGGCCGGCGGATCGGCAAAACCGCGAACCTGGCCGTTCTTGCTGCCGACAGTGAGCAGTGTGTGGAGCGGACCGTCGCCGCGGATATTCAAAGTCAGGGACGCTTCGTCTGTTTTCAGGTCACTGGCCATCAGGGCGTTGGCTGTAAGCAGCTGTCCCAGAGCGACTGTCGTCGTCGGGCAGAGTTCGTGCAGGTGCCTTGCGTCTTCGACAAGGGCGGTCGAGCGCATCGCAAAGCCGCGGATCAGCCCCGATTTCGCCTGAGCACTGACGATATAGTCATCTTTTTCGTAATTAATCATGGAGTCACGGTAGCGCATTTTTCGCGAATAGAAAAGCACACTGGTTGCAAACGGATATTTTGGACAGGCGCTCGATCTTCGCCCTATACTGGCAGAAAATCGGGAGGTTTTTAACATGATCAGACGCAAAGCAGAGCGGGCCGTGAATGTGGCCGAAAACCGCTATGGCGGTGCAGGACAGATGATTATGACCGCCATTCTGAACGGTCAGGAACTTGGCGACAAAGGCCGGCTGTTCACGCAGATCACCCTGAAACCGGGCTGCGGCATCGGGCTTCACGCACATGATAACGAATGGGAGGCCTATTTCATCATGAAAGGCAGTGCCGAACTGACGTATGACGGTGAAATCAGCACGCTGACGGAGGGGGACGTACATCTCTGCCATGCCGGCCACAGCCACGCAGTCCATAATGCCGGTCCCGATAATCTCGAGTTCGTCGCCCTGATCCTTTATTCATAAAAAAACCGAAACGCCTGATTCAGGACGTTTCGGGTTTGGCGGAGATGGAGAGATTTGAACTCTCGAGACGCTTTTGACGTCTATGCGATTTCCAGTCGCACGCCCTCGGCCAGCTAGGCGACATCTCCGTGTGCAACGCGAAGCATATCATTTGAGGCCGGCGGCTGTCAAACGGACAACCGCCGGCCTCGATGCTATTTGGCGACGATATTGAGGAGCCGTCCGCGTACAAAAATCCACTTCACGGGCTGTCTGCCCGCAAGCCAGTTTGCGTAAGCATCCTGCTCCTTGATCTGTTCGATCAGGTCGGCCTCTTCGATGTCGCGCGGGATCATGAGGCGCGTCTTAATCTGTCCGTTGATCTGCACGGCGATTTCCACTTCATCCCGGATCAGAGCTTTCTCATCGTGGACAGGCCAGGCTTCTGCAAATATGGATGTTGTGTGGCCGGTTACCTCCCACATCTCTTCGGCAAAATGAGGCGCGAACGGTGCAAGCAACACGAGCAGGGTCAGAATGGCTTCATACGTGTTTTCCGTGATGCTGTCGCTGTTTGCCGTCGCTTTTTGCAGGTGATTGAGCAGCTCCATCAGGCGGGCGACGGTTGTATTGAACTGGAATTTCAGCGCGTCTTCGGTTGCGTGAAGGATTGTGTAGTTGACGCGATAGGCGAGATCCTTGTCGGGAACAGCGGCCGTTTTCCGTGACGAAACGGCTTTTTGCACCAGCGTTTCGATCCGTGAGATGAACCGTGAGACGGCGAGGAGGCCGTCGTCAGTCCAGTTGCCGCCCTCTGTATAAGCAAAGGAGAAGAGCAGATGCAGCCGGAATATGTCGCCGCCGTACTGACTTACGAGCTCATCCGGCGAGACGGTGTTGCCCGCCGATTTTGACATTTTCTGGCCGTCGGAGCCAAGAATCATGCCCTGATGAACGAGTGCCTGGAACGGTTCATCGAAATCGAGCATCTTCATGTCACGCAGTGCCTTGGTAATGAATCTGGCATAGAGCAGATGCATGGCCGCATGCTCCTGTCCGCCGACATACATGTCGACAGGGCACATCGCATTGACCTTCGCCGTGTCGAACGGCGCTTCCTTGTTCTGACTGTCGACGAAGCGGAACTGGTACCACGATGAACAGACGAACGTATCGAGTGTATCGGGATCGCGTCTGGCCGGGCCGCCGCAAACGGGACATTCGGTGTTCATGAACGTCTCGCTCTTGGCCAGCGGTGAGACGCCGTCCGGCGAAAAGGCGACGTCGTATGGCAGCGTCAGGGGGAGCGCCGATTCGGGCAGCGGCACGGTGCCGCAGTGATCGCAGTAGACGATTGGAATCGGGGTGCCCCAGTAGCGCTGTCTCGAGACAAGCCAGTCGCGCAGGCGGTAGGATACGACCTTGCGGCCCAGTCCCTCGGCTTCCAGATCACGCGTCAGCGCCGCAATAGCCTCTTCAGATGACAGGCCGGTATAAGGGCCGCTGTCCTTCAGCGTGCCGTACTCCACAAACGGGAGCGGTTCGTCAACACCTGAACTGGGTTCGATGACCGGTTTGATCGGCAGGTTCATCGTATGCGCAAATTCAAAGTCGCGCGTGTCGTGTGCCGGTACGGCCATGACGACACCGGTTCCGTAGCTTGCGATGACGTAGTCGGCTGTCCAGAGCGGCAGTTTTTCCTGTGTCAGCGGATGGATCGCATAAGCGCCCGTGAAGACGCCTGTCTTTTCCCGGGTCGCCGCCAAACGTGCGATTTCGCTGGCCTTTTTCGTTTTTTCCGCATACGCTTCGACAGACGCGCGCTGCGCCTCGCTCGTCAGCAGCGGCAAAAGCGGGCTTTCCGGTGCAATGACGAGATAGGTGACGCCGTAAAGCGTGTCGATCCGTGTCGTAAACACACTGAGGGCAAGAGGGTTTTTTTCCTCATCCAGAACGGGCGCGCCGTTCAGCTCGACCGCGAAGACGGCATCCGCTCCTTCGGAACGGCCGATCCAGTTGGTCTGGATCTTTTTCGTTTTCTCCGGCCAGTCGAGTGCAGGCAGCTTTTCCAAAAGCTCATCGGCGTATGCCGTTATTTTGAAAAACCACTGAGTCAGCGATTTTTTTGTCACTTCCGTGTGGCAGCGCTCGCACGTGCCGTCATCCATCACCTGTTCGTTTGCAAGGACTGTCTGGCAGTCGGGACACCAGTTGACCGGTGCATTTTTGCGGTACGCCAGCCCGTGCTTGTACAGCTGCAAAAAGAGCCATTGATTCCAGCGATAGTAGTCGGGATCACACGTTGCGAGCAGTGCATCCCAGTTGAACATGCCGCCCAGCGTCTTCAGCTGTTTCGTCATGGTGTCAATGTTCTTCAGCGTGCTGTCTTCCGGATGGATGCCGGTCTTGATCGCATAGTTTTCTGCCGGCAGACCGAACGCATCGAAGCCGATTGGCTGAAAGACCTCGTAACCGCGCATCTTCTGCATGCGCGCCCAGGAATCGGGCGGTGCATAATTGAACCAGTGCCCGACATGGAGCTTTGCGCTCGAAGGGTACGAGAACATCTCCAGCACATACAGCTTCTTATCAAGACGTTTCGGATTGAATGCGGCCAGTTTCATGTCGGCCCATTTTTGCTGCCATTTGCGATCAACTTCTACAGAATACATGGGTTGCCTCGGTTTCTTGCGATTCCTACCATTCTAGCGCGAATCCTCATTAAATCAACGTTTCAGAAAATGGGCGAGCAGGGACAGAAGGAAAAAATGGAGCGGATAAAAAACATAGAAAGCATAACGTTGGGCAACGCTTGCCTTCTTGTCTTTCAGGCGCGTTGTAAATAAGAGCGGCACGGCAAAAATCGAGAAGAACTGCAGTTCGGAAAACCCTTTCGGCCAGACGTAATTGAAGACAAGAAAAGCGAGAAAGTTCAGTCCGATAAAAAGTGCAATGCCGCGTTCTATTCTGGCTGATGCGGTCTCCAGGCGTTCGTCAGTTGAAAGGTAAAAGACGAATACGGCAAGGACGCCATATGCGCCGTAATCGGTGTCGAACCATTCTGCGAAGAAAAGGGCCAGCCCCATGACAGCGATGCCGAGCAGCCGGCCGAGCCAGGTCGGCAGCGATATGCCGAACGGAGAAAGGCGCATTTGGAAGAATTTGTCGTCCTGGGAGCGGCCTTCCTCGGGCAGCAATTCGAGTCGGCCGACCATGTCCAGCGAGGACTGCGTGAACAGGCAGTAACCGGAAAGAAAGGCCAGTGCGGCCAGAAAGGTAAACAACACGTTGGCGGAGTCTTTTTCGAGTCCCGCGAGTTGAAACGAGTAGATAAAGACAAGTTCCGTCAGTCCCGCAAAGACGGCCATCCTGAGAAAATAATGCACGGCATTCCGCGTGCGGCGGAACCCGAGGGCAATGTAGCAGGCAAAAATCGGGAACGCCAGGCGACCGATGCTGCGCATCAGTGTATAAACCGTATCCGGAAGCCACGGCTGAAAAAGAACCCCGATATGGTCGATCAGCATAAACATCGCTGCCAGAAGCTTTCGCATATCCCAAACCTCTTCTTGAAGGACTGATTGAATTATTGTATCATGTCAAAGCCGTGCGGCTCTGATGCCGCAAGAGTAGGGGATTACACATCCCTTCCAGGAGATATCATGGGATTAGGCTTAAATATCGGCATTGATCTCGGCACTGCGTCCGTGATCATTTATGTACGCGGAAAAGGGATCGTCCTTAGAGAACCGTCTGTCGTTGCCATTAATGCAAAAACCGGAAAAGTTTTGGCCGTAGGCGAGAACGCGAGCCTCATGCTGGGCCGCACGCCAGGCATTGTTCAGGCGATCCGCCCGCTGCGCGAAGGGGTCATTTCCGACTTCAAAGTGACCGAAGTGATGCTGAAAGCCTTTATCAGCCGGGTTAATACCGGCTTTCTGGCAAAGTATTTCAAACCGACGATCGTCGTCTGCGTGCCGAGTGTGATCACACCAGTTGAGCAGAAGGCCGTTGAGGATGCCTGCCGGCATGCCGGTGCCAAGGAAGTGTATCTGATCCGTGAACCGGTCGCAGCGGCGATCGGGGCGGGCATCGATATCACGCAGGCGAACGGTTCCATGATCGTCGATATCGGCGGCGGCACGACGGATATTGCCGTTATTTCGCTTTCCCAGCCGGTGGTTGACACCTCGATAAAAGTAGCCGGCGACAAATTCGACGAGGCGATCGTGCGTTACATCCGCAAGAAATACAATATCCTGATCGGTGATCAGACGGCGGAAGAACTTAAGATTAATATTGGCTGCGCCTATCCGCGCGACGAAGAACTGACAATGGAAGTCCGCGGCAGAAATCTGGCGACCGGATACCCTGCGACATTGCAGATTGATTCGACGGAAATGCTGGAAGCACTGGAAGAACCGGTCGGGCAGGTGTTCGATGCCATTCACTCCGTTCTGGAACAGACGCCGCCCGAACTACTGGCCGATATTTCGCAGCGAGGTCTCGTCATGACGGGCGGCGGTGCGCTGCTTTACGGCATCGACCGGATGCTGGCGGCAAAAATCGGCATCGAGGTGCTGGTTGCAGAAGATGCAATCTCGTGTGTCGCGGTCGGAACCGGCCTTGCGCTTAATATCATGGAGCGATTTTCCGCTCTCGCGGATGATTGACCATACTTGACCGACAACTTATACTGAAGCAACTGAATGATCATCACCCATCCAGCCTGCTCAAACATTCGCCTATATCGTTGTGTACATTGTCTAGATTGACGCGTCCATATTAAAAATTCAGAGGAGCTATTCATGTCCGATTCACCACTGTTAAGCAAGTCAAAGAGTGATCTTGCTGCCATTGCCCATATGTCAGGCCTGCTGACGCCGAAAGATACGTCACGCATGACCAAAGCCCAGCTGCTGGCGTATATGCTGAAAGTTGAGGATGAGGCGAAAGCGAAGGCCGGCTCGACTGAGGCGGTGAAACCGGATAAGCCGGAGGAGCCGGAACCGGCAGAAGAAAGAAAACCGGCCAAACCGGCTGCCGAACGACGGCGGAAAAGCGTCATGAAGACGGACGAGCCGAAATCAAAGCCGGACACTGAAGAAGAAGAGGCACCGAAACCGAAGCGGGGCCGGTCGCGCAAAGTTAAGTCTGAGCCGGCGGAGACGCCCGCAGCACTTGAGACACCTGAGCCCGCCGAGATGGTTGAATCGACGCCGCCCGAGGCGCTTCTGCCTGCTGAATCGACGCCGCCCGCAGAATCAAAGCCCGTGGTGCCGGAAGAAAAACAAACGTCCGATCCGCCGGCAGCAGACGTTTCGCGCGAACAGCCAAAGCGCAGAGGCCGTTCCCGGAAACCGGACAAAACGGAAAAAACGGAACGGCTGCCTGCTGACGAGTCGGCAGCACCGGCTGGCAGTGCGTCGGACGCCAATCAGGAAGAATCGGCAGACGACACTGACAAAGATAAAGATGCCAAGGCAGCACCTCAGGAAATGACGAGCGGCGTACTTGAGATTATGCCCGACGGATACGGTTTTCTGAGAATTGAAAACTATCTGCAAGGTGCTCATGATATCTATGTACCGCCGCAATACATTCGCCGCTTCGGCCTTCGTTCCGGTGATCTTGTCACCGGCCCCTGCCGCCAGCAGCGGGATTCCGACCGATATCGCGCCCTCTATTACATCAAGGAAGTCAATGGACAATCGCCCGACAAAATGCTGAGGCGGCCGCACTTTGACCGCCTCACGCCGATCTATCCCGATGAGCGATTCGTGCTCGAAACGACACGGAACGAGCTTTCCACCCGCATCATCGATCTCGTGTCGCCAATCGGAAAGGGGCAGCGCGGCATGATTGTGTCGCCGCCGAAAGCCGGCAAGACGATCCTGCTGCAAAAAATTGCGAATGCCATATCCATCAATAATCCGGATTCAAAGCTGATCGTGCTCCTGATCGACGAACGTCCTGAAGAAGTGACAGACATGCAGCGCTCGATCAACGGCGAAGTCGTCTTCAGCACATTTGACAAAACGCCGGAAAACCATGTGAAGGTGACGGAGCTTGTCCTCGAGCGGGC
>DUPJ01000142.1 GCA_012838355.1 Clostridiaceae bacterium | reverse complement strand
GAGGCGGCACGAAAGGCTGCCGGTGAGCTGGTCCTCATCTTCATCGGCCCGCTGACCAATCTCGCGCTGGCGCTCCAGAAGTACCCCGATCTGCCCGGGCTCGCCCCCCGCCTGATCCTGATGGGCGGATCCGCCGCCTTCGGCAATACGACACCGGCGGCGGAGTTCAATATCTTCTTCGATGCCGAATCCGCGGACCGCGTGTTTTCCGCCGGCTTCGACCTGGCCATGCTGGGACTCGACGTGACGATGCAGGCAAGTCTCGGACGGGACGATCTGCTGCATCTGGCAGAGATCGGCGGCAAGGCCGGCCGCTTTTTGCAAAAAAGTCTCTCCATTTCGCTCGCCTGGCTCGAAACGCTCGGCCTTGACCGGGTGGCCATGCACGATCCCTGCACACTTCTGTACCTTGTCTATCCCGACATGTTTCGCGCCGAACGGGCCGGCGTGCGTATTGAGACGAAGGGCACGCTGACGTACGGCAAAACAGTGACTGATCTTTTCAGTGATTTTCAGTACGAGCAGCAAAATGCAGACGTCGTGCTCGAGATCGACCATCCCCGCTTTATGGCCGTCTTCAGCGAGATACTCAGCCGCCATCAGTGAGGTAACCATGAATTACGACTTTCCCAAAATCGATCTGCATCTTCATCTCGACGGAAGCATGCTCCCGGAAACGGCCTGGGATCTCGCCCAGTCACAGGGCATCGACATGCCGGCCGACAATCTGGAATCATTCCGCGAGTTTATTGTGGTCAGCGCGGATTGCCGCGATGTCAATGAATACCTGCGCCGTTTCGATCTGCCGCTTCAATTGCTGCAGACAGGCGATGCACTCACCCGGGTCAGCCGGGAGCTGGTCTCGATGCTGGCAAAACAGGGACTGGCTTATGCCGAGATCCGCTTTGCGCCGCAGCAGCACATGAAGGCCGGTTTGACGCAGGACGATGCGACGGCCGCGGTGCTTCGCGGCATTCGCGAGGGACAGGCGAAAACCGGCGTCGGAATCGGACTGCTCCTTTGCGCCATGAGCTACGGCGACGCGTCACTGAATCGCGAGGAAAACGTTGAAACGGTGCGCACGGCTGACCGCTTCCGTGACAAAGGCGTCGTCGGCGTCGATCTGGCCGGGTACGAAGGCATGTGTCCGGTCGCCGATTTCGCCTATGTCTTCCGGGAGGCCGACAAGTACGGTTTGGCGCGCACGGTCCATGCCGGCGACAGCATGGGGCCCCAGTCGGTCAGAGATGCCCTCTCCTTCGGCACGAAGCGAATCGGCCACGGGCACCGCTCGTCCGACGATCCGGCGCTGGTGAAAAAGCTGATCGAGGAGGGAATAACACTTGAAGTGTGCCCGACCAGCAACATCCAGTGCCAGACTCAGCCGTCGTACGAAGCCCATCCCCTGAAGCGCCTCTTTGACGCCGGTGTCCGCGTGACGGTCAACACCGACAACATGGTGCTGTCCAATATCGATCTTGACCATGAATATGATATCTGCATCGAAAAAATGGGCTTTTCGCGAAACGACCTGATCCGGATGAACATATACTCGGCTGAAGCCGCCTTTATGGCAGCGGGCAAACGGGACGCGATTATTTCGGAACTCCGGCGCCTTCTCGACGCGGATTGAGGCCGGCCTTTTTTGCCGGACGGTTTGCCCCGATGACACCGGTGAGTATCATCGCGGCGCCGATGAGGAGTCCCGGCGTGACCGGTTCCTTCATCAGGAGCGCACCGGCGAGGATGGAGATCAGGGTGGTGAGCGGCGCAAATGAAGCGTTCCGTGTGGCACCGAGTTTTTCAATCGAGTAATTCTGGAGAAAAAATGCAAGTGCCGACGTGATCACGCTGAGGTAAATGAGTGATCTCAGGAAGGCAGGATTCCGGACCGGCAGTGCGATCCAGACGGCCAGCGTGCCCGCCAGCATGTGCTCGCGGACGGCCAGAGCGACGAAGACAATCGTGCTGAGTGCCATCATGAAGAGCGTCTTTTCGATGCTGGTGAACGCCGACAGGCTTTTTGAGAGGATGACGAACACGGAGCCGGCCAGCACGGCGGCCGCGAGAAAGACGTAGCCCGTCAGCTTCGATTCGCCGCCGGCTTCCTTGCCGAGCACCGTGATGACGACAACGCCCGCCACGGAGAGAAGGACGGCCAGCTTCTGCAGGCGCGTGCTCCTCTCCTTCAGCACGAGCGATGCCAGAATCATGGTGACGATCGGCAGCGTGGCGATGAACAGTCCGGCTTCCATCGAGGCGACCGCTTCCAGCGCTTTCGATTCTGCAATGAAGTAAGTCACCGGATAGATCAGGCTGAGGGCCAAAAGGGGCGCCAGCCGCTTGCCGCGGTAATTTGTGCGGATCACGCCGGTCAGGCGGAGGATCAGGAGAAGCAGGCATGCCGTGAAAAACCGCCAGCTCAGCAGCGAGTAAACGGAGGCCGTTTGGACAGCCTGCTTCGTGAACATAAAGCTCAGACCGAAGATAAATGCGGTTCCGAGTGCGGCCAGGATGCCGCGCCTTTCTGCCGTCAGCAAGTCGGCGCTCATCCGCGCTGACGGATGTTCAGTTTCGACATCTGTGCGACGCGTTCCGTTGATTCGCCGCGCACCCGGCCGACCGTCGCGAAGCTGGCTCCGCTCATGTTGGCGTCCAGTACATCGACCGTCAGGTCATCGCCCGTCAGTTTGCCGGCTCCGTTCATCGTCAGGTTCAGGCGGTTCAGCGAACCGGAGAGCTTGACGAGCCCGGCACCTGCCAGATTGCAGACGCCGTCTCCGGATACGCGGTCGATGTTTACTTTGGCCGCTCCGGTCAAGGTCAGTGTGGGGTTTTCCACACTCGTGCACCGGAGCAGTCCGGCACCGTTGACGAGGAGCTGAAGCCGGCCGGCATCGGTCAAGGTCACTTTGCCCGCCCCGCTGACGTCGATATTGCTGCTTTCAGCCGCCACGTCCGACTCGAAGCGATTCGCACCTCGTACATTCAGTTTCAGCTCCGCGATTTTTTCCTGCGGCACATAAACGGTCAGCGTGCCGTCGGTCTCGCTGTAGCGCCGGAACAGGCTGAATGTGACGCCATCCCGATAGCGCGCCAGTTTTGCCGAAAAAACATTGCCCTTCTGCTCCACCTTGAGAGCCTTCATGAACTGCTCGTGCCCCGACGCCTCCCAGCCGCCGCTGCTGTTGTCCTTGACCCGGACGAGGCGGACTTTCGCATCGCCGCCCAGATCGAATTCATAGCGGTCGTACAGGGTAGGATCCTTGACCTGCTTCTGATCCGTCTCCATCTCCGGTTCCAGCTCATCCTCACAGAGAATATGCAAGCGGTGCTTTCCCCTGTTGATCGCCGTGTGCGTGACCAGATCGGCTTCGCTGCCGTCGGCAAACGTGACCTTTTCCTTATCGATGTTCTGTGGCTTCTGGCTGGCATAGAGGGCACAGCGCCCGTAGACATGGATGAGATCGAGACCGTCATGGTGGGCGGGGAACACCGTGCTTGCCTCCGGTTCTTCTGCTGCCGCTGCCGGACTGCCGCCAAACAGCTCATCCATGCCGGTGCCAAGTTCGGCCGCCAGTGTTGGCAAAAGAGCAAGGTCCGGCAATCCGAGTCCCGTCTCCCACTTCGATACGGCCTGTGCCGAAATGCCAAGCTTCTCTGCCAGTGCTTCCTGAGTCAGGCCGAGTGCACGTCTTTTCTGGGCAATGCGCAGGCCCATTCCGTTTACGTCATACATGGTGAATGTCCTCCTGTGGATGTGATGCGTTCATTTTCGGCGGACAAACCGACCGATTTCGAGCGACAGACAGTTGACTTTGCATGACTATACTACACTTATTGTTGTTCAACGTAAAGTTGATAAAATAGAGAGCACATATTGCGTGAATCATCAGATCACCGAATAATTGGCCTTCGGAAATTAATATTAACACGCAACCAATATTGAAGCTGGTGTCAGTTGAATGTCAGACTCCCGACAGTAGATCAGAGAATTCGCTGTTGTGCAAACTGTTTGTCTGCAAGCGAATTCGGGCACACGCAGATTGTCCCGTTAACGTTAACAAATTTTGCAAAATCGGTTGACAGAAAGACGTTTAGTCAGCAAACTGTGCATTGCCATTAACGCAATGTGTAATTTTATTGGAGGTATTTTATGAAAAAATTTCTAGTCTGGCTATTGGCAATTTGCCTGATGTT
>DUPJ01000141.1 GCA_012838355.1 Clostridiaceae bacterium | reverse complement strand
GGCATACGAGATGCCTGACAAAACACTGTCCTGTAAGGACTGCGGAGCCGAGTTCGTGTTCAGCGAAGGCGAACAGGAATTCTACAAGGAAAAAGGATTCGAGAACGAGCCCATGCGCTGCCCTGAGTGCCGCAGACGCCGTAAGCAGAATCGCCGCCAGAACACCAACCGTTACGAGGAAGGTTCGTCCTGGTAAGTATTCGGCTTCGATCGTTGCAGGGCAACCCTGTATAAATCGAAACGAAGGGGCATCGGAAACGGTGCCTTTTTTGCGGGAGCTCCCGGGGGAGCTCCTTTTTGGTATTTACGGCGCTGTGCTTTTCTCGAAGAGGCGGGCAAAACGCGGCAGGGCCCGTTCAATCGTTGCGCGCTTTACGCAGTAGGAAATGCGGAGATAACCGGGACAGCCAAAGGCATCTCCCGGCACGACCAGCACGTCGTCCTGTTTGGCCAGTGCGGAAAAGGCAGCGGCGTCATCGTTTGGCGCTTTGACAAACAGATAAAACGCGCCATCCGGCTCAACCACCTCGTACCCGATGGCTTTCAGACCGTCTGACAGGAGAGCACGGTTTTCCGTGTACGTCGCCAGGTCGGGCAGGACATCGACGGTGCGCTCAATCACGCGCTGGAACAAGGACGGCGCACACACGTAGCCCATCGCCCGGGCGCTTCCCAGAATAGCCGGCACCAGCTGGTTTGCCATGGCCGCCGACTGGGGTACGTAGACATACCCGATCCGCTCACCGGGCAGGGAGAGCGACTTGGAATAGGAATAGCAAACGATCGAGTTGGCATACACGTTCGGCAGATACGGGACATCGATATCACCGTAGACGAGTTCACGGTACGGCTCGTCCGAAACAATGAAGATCGGATGACCAAACTCGTCTGCTTTTCGGCTCAATATGGCGGCCAGCTTGTCCAGCGTGCCGCGGGTGGAGACGTGTCCGGACGGATTGTTCGGCGAATTGAGCAGCACGGCCTTCGTGTTTTTCGTGATCGCCTGCTCGATGGCCGGAAGATTCAGGTCAAATGTGCTGAAATCCGGCGCGATCGTAACGAGTCTGCCGCCCTGCGCCGGAACAAAGACACTGTATTCGGCGAAATACGGGGCCTGAACCAGAAATTCATCGTCACGCCCCGTGGTGAGCGCGCGAATCGTCATCGTAACGCCCGCCGCTGCTCCGCACGTCATGATGATGTCTTCCGGCGCAGCCTGCACGCCATGCACCTTGTGAAGGTGCGAGGCAATGGCTTTCCGAGTGGAAAGCAGACCCTGAGCTGATGTGTATCCGTGGATGAGGACGGGGTCTTCCGTCAGCAGCGAGCGGATGGCGTCCGTCACAGCGAGCGGGGAAGCCACGCTCGGATTGCCGATCGAGAAGTCGAACACATTGTCCGCTCCGACGATTCTGGCACGCTGTTGTGCAAATTCAAACAATTCGCGAATACCCGAGCGGGTTGATCCGAGCTTCAGCATGTCCGGATTGATCATAAACGTGCCCTCGCCATGTCGCGTCCCGCATCAAACGCCAGCAGATTGACTTCGCGTGAGGCTTCGGGGACCAGCTCGGCGACTGAATCACGCACGTTCAGCGCTTCGAGGCTGAGCGCTTCGACGAGTGCACCGAGCAGAACCACATTCATCGCGCGCGTCTGTCCCAATGCTTCGGCCGTGCCTGCGGCATCGAAAGCGATCGTTCGCACTTTGTCGCTCAGCGCATCCAGTATGCCGTCCGGATAGGGCACGCGGCCGGCGGCGACCGGAAGCGGCACAATCTCAAAATCATTGACGATGAGGATGCCGTCTTGCTTCAGGCAGCCAAGGCCTCTCGCTGCTTCCATTTTCTCAAAGGCGACCAGGATATCGGCTTCTCCTTTTCCGACCAGCGGGGAATGGACCTTTTTGCCGAAGCGAACCTGCGTTGAGACGCTGCCGCCGCGCTGAGCCATGCCGTGCACCTCGCTCATTTTGACATCGTAACCGTGTGACATGAGCGCATGCGTCAGTATTTTGGAGACGAGGATTGTCCCCTGACCGCCGACACCGATCAGAACGATTGAAGTTACATCACTCATGCTTTTACCTCCAGCGGGGCCATTTTTATCACGTCGAATGGGCAGACTTGCAAACAGACGGTGCAGCCGACACAGAGTGTCTGATCGATGAACGAGGCACCATCCTTGAAGAATATTGCCGGACAGCCGACGGAGAGGCAGCGCTTGCATTTGCGGCATTGCTCGCGGTCGACGATACAGCGGCGCCGCGCTTTCCTGAGTCGCTTGATCAGGACACAGGGACGCCGGGTGACGATAGCCGTCGGCGCCTCGCTTTTTACCGCTTCATCGCAGGCGGCTTTCATCTTGTCCAAATCCTGCGGATCGACGACGATGACCGCAAAGCCGATTGCCTCCAGCACGCGCTCGATTGGGACGACCTGCGCGACTTCGCCGCGCATGCGCATTCCCGTTCCTGGATTCTCCTGCTGGCCGGTCATCGATGTCGTGTTGTTATCGAGTACGATCGGGACGATTTTTGTTCTGGCACGGTTGTAGATCATTTCAACTGCGCCGGTCATGCCGCTGTGGAAAAAGGTGGAATCGCCGACGAGGCCGAAGATGACGCGGTCGTCCCGGCCGGATGCATCGAATGCTTTGGCAAGTCCCTGAGCGAGCGTGAATCCGCCGCCCATGCAGACGATACAGTCGATGGACTCCAGCGGCGGAGCGGCACCGAGTGTATAGCAGCCGATATCTCCGGTGACGATTGCATTTTTGAATTTCTTCAGCGTGACGAACAGACCGCGGTGAGGACAGCCGGGACACAGTGCGGGCGGCCGGGCCACATGCTTTTCCGGCAGTGTCTGATACGCCGGCTTAGTGCCGAACAGCGCTTCGCGGAGGCGCTCCGGGTTCAGCTCGTACATCTCGGGGACAGTCGGTTTGCCGATGCAGTCGAGTCCAAGCGTGCGCACAAACGTCTCGATAAACGGATCAAGTTCCTCGATTACGTAAAGCGTGTCAACGGCGGCTGCGAAGGCGCGGATTTTCTCCGGCGGCATCGGGCAGGTGAAACCGAGTTTCAGAAACGATGCATCTGCCGGAAACACTTCCTTCGCATAGTGGTAGGCAATGCCCGACGTGATGACGCCGATTTTTGTACCGTTCATTTCCGTGCGGTTGAACGGCGTGGTCTCGGCGTACTGCATCAGCCGACGGGTGCGTTCCTCAACAAAGGGTCGTCTGGCATAGGCATTGGCCGGCGTCATGATGTATTTGGCCGTGTCTTTTTCGTACGGTTTTGCCTCCACGGTTTCGCGCTCGCCCGCCTCGACAATGGACTTTGAGTGACAGACGCGCGTGGTTGTGCGAAATAGGACCGGTGTATCGTACCGCTCGGACAGTCGGAACGCCTCTTTCATCATCAGCAGGCTGTCCTCACTGTCCGACGGTTCGAACATCGGTATTTTTGCCGCTTTTGCGTAATGGCGGTTGTCCTGTTCATTCTGCGATGAATGCATCGACGGATCATCGGCCGTGATCACCACAAAACCGCCGCGTACGCCATTGTAGGAAGCCGTAAACAGCGGGTCAGCCGCAACGTTCAGGCCGACATGCTTCATCGCGGTGACGGCACGCACACCGCCGACCGCGGCGCCGTAGGCGACCTCCAGTGCGACCTTCTCGTTTGGCGCCCATTCGCAGTACACGTCCGGGTACTGCTCGAGTGATTCAAATATTTCGGTTGAGGGCGTTCCCGGATATGCCGAGCCGACGCTGACGCCGGCTTCATAAATACCCCGGGCTGTTGCTTCATTGCCGGACCAAAGTGATTTCATCGATTATCCTCCATGTCATTAGCTGACGCCGCCATGGCGAGCGCGATGGAACGTCTTTTGGCAATATGGTCATCGGATCGTGACACCAGCACGATCGGGACCGTGGCACCGACGATCAGGCCGGCGGATTCGGCCTCGCCGAACCAGGTCAGTGTTTTGCCGATTCCGTTGCCGACTTCATAGTTGGGAACGAGCAGAAGATCGGCTTTGCCGGCGCCTTCGCCCGTGTAATGCTTGGCTGCCGCAGCGGCTTCCGACACGGCCAGATCAAGGCCGACCGGACCGATTACATGCGCACTGCAGGCGGCCCAGTCGGGCTGAGCGGCCAGCCACTCGGCGTCGACCATCGACTGAATATTGGGGTTGACCTGTTCAGCCGCGGCCACGATCGAGACATTGATGTCAGTCCAGCCAAGCCGCCTCATCAAAGTCAGTGCATTCAGCAGAATCTGCTTCTTTTGTGCCAGATCGGGGAACGGATTCAAGCCGCCGTCCGTCAAGACCAGAAGTTTTCCATAGCGCGGCGGTGCATAAAACATCACGTGGCTCAGCAGCCCGTCGGAGCGAAGACCGGTATCACGGGCCAGCGCGGCGCGCATGAGTGTGCCGGTCGGCAGATTGCCTTTCATGAGGATTGACGCGGCACCGCCCCTGCAGGCTTCAACCGCCAAGGCAGCCGATGTCTCGTCGTCCGGTGTATCAATCCGGGTAATGCCGGCCATCGCGGGCAGACTGTCCATGCGTGCTGTCTGTCCGAAGAGGATCGCTTCAGTGCCAAACATGTCGTGTGCGTCACGCACGGCAGCCAGAACTTCCGGATCATGTGCGGCGGCGACAGCGATCACGGCATGTCTTCCCGCCGCCGCTGCTTCCAGATCACTGAAATTGGGTCGGGCGTCAGCTGCCATACGTTTTTGCTCCATATTTCAGGGCGTCAAGCGCACCTTCGGCCAGGGCTTCCATTTCGCATTCACCCGGCAGGGGGATGATGGGAGCCAGATTTTCGAGACGCTCCGTCAGATTCTGTCTCAGCATGTCGGAATGGGCCATGCCGCCCGTCAGGACTACGCCGTCGACTCTGAAGCTCATGACGGCTGCCATGGCGCCGACATCCTTTGTCAGCTGCCAGATAAAGGCTGCGTAAACCTGCCCGGCTTTTTTGTCTTCCGACTTCAAACGTGCTTCGATCTCACGAAAATCCTGCGTGTCAAGATATGACAAAAAGCCGCCCCGGGTCTGTATCTGCCGCTTGACTTCCGCTTCGGGCAGACCGGAGAAGCAATAGCTGACGAGTCCCGCAACGGGGATGCTGCCGGAGCGGTTCAGTGAAAAGCCGCCCTCATCCATGACGTTGAAGACATCAACGACACGCCCGGCAAGATGTGCGCCGACCGAGATGCCGCCGCCCATATGAATGACGATCAGACGTGCATTCTCATACGGGATGTCCAGTATCTTTGCCGCTTTTTTTGCCATCGCCTTCTGGTTCAGGGCATGAAAATAGCAGGCGCGGTCGACCGGCGCAAAGCCGGAGAGATGAACAAAATCCGGCCATTCGTCGGTTGATACGGGATCTGTAAAGAATGCCTTTTTGCCGCATTGAGCTGCCAGTCGGGCGGCCAGCACGATGCCCAGATTGGCCGGATGCTGCCGGCTGCTGCTCAGGGCATCGGCGACGGCTGCCTCATTGACTTCATACGTGCCGCTCTCGACGTGGCGGATCAGACCGCCACGGCCTGAAAAACCATCCAGTTCGTCCAGATTCACCCCGACGGATCGGAGCCAGTCCGTGATTGCGCCGAGACGGTACTCGATCTGGTCGTTGACATGATGAAACGCCCTGATGGCGTCGTACGCGTGATCGATCACTGCCTGATGCACTGCGCCGTGCTCCGAATACACGGCAACCTTCGTTGAGGTTGCCCCCGGATTGATTACGAGTATGCGCATGATGCCCCCTCAGATAATTGGGATTTGAACGCCCATGCTGCCTGATCGACAAAACGGGCATCCTTGATCAAAATTATACTCGAAATGCCGAAATGACGCCTGAGTCTCTGGGCAATTGAATATCCGGGCCGTTCGGACCGTGATAAGATTAGGGCAAACGACGAAAGGCGGACGAATCATGAAACACGCAATTGTCTTGCTGGCCGACGGTTTTGAGCTGGTGGAGGCCATGACCGTCGTTGATTACCTGCGGCGCGCAGAAGTCAGAGTAACGACTGCTGCCACCGCCGCGATTGATGTGCGCTCTCAGAGCGATGTTCTGGTGCGCGCTGATGAACTGTTCGATGAGGAGATGGAACTGCCCGATGCCGTGATCATCCCGGGCGGCGGCACAGGTGCGAAGAACCTGCGCGAAGACAGGCGCGTGACGGCGTTCATCCGCCGGATGGATCAGGCAAAACACCTGATTGCGGCCATCTGTGCCGGACCGACGGTGCTCGAGGCCGCAGGGATCTTGCAGGGCAGAACCGGCACGTCTTACCCCGGCTTTGAAAATGAGCTGAGCTACGCCGCGTATACCGACCGTCTGGCCCATACGGACGGACACATCATCACGTCGCGCGGTCCGGCCACGACAATCTTCTTTGCGGGTGAAATCGTGTCGGCACTGACGTCGAAAAATACGTGGCAAAAACTTTCGCGGGATATATTGCAGGATCTCGTGCTGGCAAAAAAGCAGTAAAGGCGCATGTCAGCGCCGGATTTCGTTGGACGGCAGTGCGGAATAGGTGCGGTCAAAGACAATGACCGTGTAATAATGCGGATCGATCTCGCGGATTTGACGATCGATTCGTGATTTCAGCGCTTCATCCGTCAGCGGATATTCGGGCGGTACAACCACGTCAAAAATGAGATTTGTGTGATCGCGTCCGGGCACGACGCGAAAATCGTGCATGGAAAAATCCGGATCCATGCCGCGGACAAGGGCATCGACCTCGTCCCGCAAGGCATTCAGCTGAGGATCGTCCAGCACAATGGGGTCCATGTGGAGGACGAGTGAAATGCCTTCCTGTTCTGCAAGCTTCCGCTCGATCGCGTCGATCGCTTCGTGCAGTTCGATAATGTCCCTGCCGGCATCGACCTCGACGTGAGCCGAGGTAAAGGTACGGCCCGAGCCATAGTCGTGAACGACGAGATCGTGAACGCCGAGGACGTTCGGGTTGCTGCGGATGTATGCCAGAATTCTTTCTTCCAGCGCCTGATCCGGCCGTTCGCCGATCAGGGCATTGATCGTGTCCTTCAGAATCCCGATACCGGCCCTGACTATGAAGAGCGAAACGAGAAGCGAGATGATGCCGTCGACCGGCAGGGCCGTCACGCGGCCGGCGATGAGACTGATCAGAACGGCCGCGGTTGCAGCGACATCGGAGAGACTGTCGATGGCCGTCGCACGCATCACCTGCGAGTCGATGATTGCTCCCGTTTTCCGATTGACCGCATAAAGCGCGAGCTTCAGGACCATCGAAACAGCCAGAATGGCGACGAAAACCCAGGAAAACCGAACCGGTTCCGGGCTGATAATCTGGTTGAATGCCCGCTTGCCCATTTCCCAGGCGATCAGCAGGGTGAACAGACCGACGACGGTTGCACCGACATACTCAATCCGGGCGTGCCCGAAGGGGTGCTCGCGGTCCGCCGGCTTGGTCGCCATGCGAAAACTGATGAGGGAGACAATGGACGCGGCGCTGTCTGCAAAGTTATTGAAACCGTCTGCCGTGATCGCGGCGCTGCCGGACAGCCACCCAATGAAAATTTTTCCCGCTGCCAGAAGAATGTTCACGGCAAGCCCGAACGAACCGGTGTACATGCCGTACAGCCGCCTCACGCGCGGGTCGTTATATTGATCCCAGTTCGGGATCAGCCGTTTGTAAAACCAAGTGAGCATATGGGAAGTATAGCAAAGTAAAGGCCGCTGCCGTCATGTATTGGCGCTCCCTGACACCTGGTTCATGCAGGCAGAAGCGTGTTGCTTGCCTACGCTGAAAAAGCGTCAGGGAGGTGACTATGACAAAACACAAGAGATCAACGGGCAGACAGTCGGTACAGATGATCATCGCCATGCTGCTTGCCGCCGTCCTCAGCCTGCAGCTACATCCTGTCAGGGCTGAGGCGGCCGTTCTGCAGCAGGACATCTATCCCGAGTGGAGATTTAGTCTCACATCGCACGTGGGAGACGTGAGCCAGCCGATTTCGAGACTGCGGCTGGACGGGCGCGAGGTCTTTTGTGTCCAGGTCGATCAGATGAATGCAGACGGCGAAATCTATCCTGATCCGATACCGGCGTCGGAAGTTTACAACCCTGAAATGCTGAACCGGCTCGGACTTATCACGCTGTTCGGTTTCGAGCTGACGGGGAGAACAAAGCTCGATGTCGCCTTTACCAAACTGTTTGTCTACGAAACGATCGGCTATACCAATCTGGAGCTCATTGACTACAGTGGAGCCAACGCATTCACCATGAGCGCATACGAGGCGTACAAGGCGCGTATTGAAAGCCAGATCCAAGCCTATATGTCACGCACATCGTTTCACGGTCAGACGATCCGGCTCACTGCCGGACAGCCGCTCGACGTGATCGACGAATACGGCGTACTTCAGGAATATCACGTCTTGTCGGCACCGTCCGGCGTGAGTGCGACGGCAGCCGGCAGCACGCTGACGCTCACGGCGGCGGCGGATGCCGAGTCGGGACAGGTTGTGCTGCAGCGGAGCGTTGCCGAACAGGGCACTTCGCTTCTTTATCAGCCGCCGGGAAGACAGGCTGTGATTGAGTCGAAAATCGATGCGCCGCGTCAGAGCGTTCTGTCTCTCTCGGTGGTGACGACGGGCGGCTTCACGCTGGCGAAGCAGAAAGCGGACGGCAGCCCGCTGGGCGGTGCCGTATTCCGCCTGACCGCACCGGATGGGACCGGACAGGATCTCACGGTACCTTCCGAAGGCGTCAGCATCGATCAGCTGCCGGCGGGCGAATATCTGCTGGAGGAAATCGAGGCACCGCCCGGTTATCGGCTCGATTCCACGATTCGCACCATCACGGTCCGGGCGGGGGAGATGTCTGATGTCAATGTCATCGCCGTCACCAACGAGGAAGAACAGGGTACGCTTTGCATCGTAAAGAAGAGCGCGGACGGCGGCACCATTGCCGGAGCCCGCTTTGAGATCAGCCGCACTGAAGATTTTGCAATCATCGCGGCAAGCGGTGAAACGGCGGCTGACGGCACACTCGTTCTGGACGGACTGTCACTCGCTGGCGGTGACTCGTATTTCATCCGCGAAACGCACGTGCCTCATCCGTATGTCCTCGATACGACTGTCCGCTCCGTTCAGCTGAAAGACAGCGAGACGGTCGAATGTCTGTTTGAAAATGACATCATGCCGTGGCGGTTCGAACTGAAGAAGACGGATGAGGAGGGGAGCCCGATCCCCGGTGCCGTGTTCCTGCTGTCACAGTCTGAAGACTTTGCCGATACACGTACGCTGACCACTGACGCCGAAGGCCAGGCGATGCTGAGCGGCACGGATGCAGCGGATCAGGGAGGCTGGTTTGTTCGCGAAGAAAGTGTGCCTGCACCATTTCTGCTGGATCAGACGGTTCATGCGGTCGAACTGGCTTGCGGCGAGACCGCTTCGCTTAACGTGAAGAACGACATGGCCGCCGGCTCGATCGCGCTGCATAAGTCCGATCAGGAGACGGGTGTTCCGCTCTCCGGCGCACGCTATCGCATGGCTCACACGGAGAGTGATTTCGCCGTCGCAGCCGAGACCGATGAAACAGGAGCCATCGTGCTCGAAAACCTGCCGCTCGGCAACTACGAGGTAACGGAAATAGAGGCACCGGAAGGCTATGTTCCGGATGATGCCGTGCACCGTGTATCGCTGACCTATCGGGATCAGCTGACACCCGTCGTTGAAGTGAGGAAGGAATTCGTCAATCGCCGTATCCTGGGACAAATCCGGATCGAGAAAAGGGAGGCCGGGAACGGGCAGCCGATAGCCGGTGCCGCATTCATCATACTGGATGAGGACGGCGTGGAGGCTGCCCGTCTCGTTACCGGAACCGACGGCTCTGCCGAATCGGAAGCGCTGCCGTACGGCCGCTATCTGGTTCGGGAAATCGATCGGCCGGCCGCTTTCTATGACGACCCGTTTGAGACGGAGGTACGGGTTGAAAAGGACGGTGAGCTGATCACGGTTGATGTCACCAATGAACGCATTCTGATCCAGCTCCAGGTCAGGAAGACGTGTGCCGAATCAGATCAGCCGCTTGCCGGTGCACGTTTTGAAATTTTGGATGCGGCTGGTGAGCGCGTGCCTGTCCGGGACGATGCAGTGGATCCTTACGCGCTGGTGACGGACAATACGGGGCGTGCCTGGACGGATCTGACGCTCGGCATCGGGGTCTATCGTCTGGTTGAGATCGTGCCGCCGCCCGGTTACGCCACGAGTCAGCCCCAGACATTCGAGATTGGGCGGGACACTGAGCATGTCGTTTTAGAATCAGGAGGCCGGCTGCTCGAAACCAACGCGACGAATGCACCCACTGTTATCGATATTCTCAAGACGGATGAGCTGGGACGAGTGCTGCCGGGCGCACTCCTCACCGTCGAAAATGAAAGCGGTCAGGTTGTTGCGATCTGGCATTCCGGTCTGACGGCACGTCGTCTGACTCGGCTTACTGCCGGGGAGACGTACACGGTGCGTGAGTTGTCGGCACCGGCGGGCTTTGTAATTGCGAGGCCCTTCGACTTCATCGTAGCCGACACGTCGGCCGTCCAGGTTGTCACCTGCAAGAATGAACCGACTGAGATGATTATTGACAAAAGGGATCGGGCAACGGGTGAGCCGCTCGCCGGCATGGTCTTTGAAATTCGTCTCGACGGTGAGCCGCTGTCGTTTCGGGATGCCGGTGGCGGCGTCTACCGGATGGGCGGAAGCGAATGCCGGCAGGTGACTACGGGTGAGGATGGACTGGCCCGCATTCAGGGACTTCCCGCCGGACTCTACGAAATCGTCGAGACGGCCGCGCCGGGCTTTCGTCTGGCAGATGACGCGAGGTTCGCCGATCTGAAAGGCGAACACGGTGCGGACTCGCCGTATCGCCTCGAATGGTTTAACGATGCGCTTCGCATCTCCGTTATTAAGATCGATGCTGACACGAATGTCCGTCTCTCCGGCGTGCATTTCACGATCGAGAGGGAGGGCGGCGATGTGCTGACTTTCAGGGAGGAAGACGGCATCTGCCGCGCCGCCAGCGATGGCAGCCCGGATCTTGTCACAGACGAGACGGGCCGGTTCACAATACTGGGACTGCCTCCCGGCCACTACATCTGCCGGGAGGCCGAACCGCCCGTCGGCTACTTTGAGGCCGAACCGGTGACATTCACGGTGACAGACCGTGAAACGGCTGACATCGAGCTCCAGATCACGAACAAACAGGTACCGCTGCCCGTCACCGGAGACGCCAAAACGTGGCCGCTGGTCGGAACACTGCTTGTCCTGAACGGTGCCGGTATTATCTCCATTCGGGTGTTGCTGAGGGATTGGCGTCAGCGCAGGAGGCGATAGAGGTTCGTATCTTCGGAAAAGGTGACAAAGTTGTACAGGATGAGGGTGTCGTCGATCGGCCCCTCTTTCTGTATCAGGGCCGACAGGCTGCTGCCGAAGTAGCGCAGATCGATCACGTGGATCGTTTTATAGTCCTTCGTCAGGAAGGGCAGCATGCTGTTTGCATAACTGTCCTTGATGAGGAGAAGGCTTTTGTTGCCGGCGGCGTCCGTCTCAAGGCGAAGATAGTCGTCATTCCGGCCGATGAACACGAGATACGGGTCAGATGACAGAAGTTTTTCATAGTCGTAAAGACCGGTCTGCAGAAGCGTCCCTGTGCCGTCATAAATCCGGACACGATCGTTCGGATCGTCTCCGTCCGTCCGGTAGATCGAGAGTGTATCCGGCTTGGGAAAGAAAATTGCCGCTTTGGCATAGGTGGTGCCGAGGAAGCGGTCGGCCAGTGTCACGGGTTTCACGGACTCGTCGGCAGTGAAGCCGGCCGCGTTGGCAAAAGCCCGGTATCCGGCCAGTGCACCGGCCGACGTCCAGTGATGGTCGTTCCGGTAAAAGTAATCGTCTCGATTGCCGTCTTGCAGCCGTGACGCGACGTCGACGACTGTATAGTCGCCGGCATCGTCAAACCAGGATATCAGCGTTTCGGTTTGCGGTATTGCCGGCGTTAAAGGCGGCAGACGATCCGGCACGATTTCCGTGGCAGTCGGAGCAATCATCAGGAAGCGGCGCATTTCGGGATATTTTTCTTCCAGAACAGATGCAAAGCCCCGCAAAAATTCCGCGTGATATGTCAGATCCGGCATTTCAGTTTTCTTTTCAAAGAGATAGCCGTCACGGCCGAACCAGACACGTCCGTTGTCGAACTTGCCGATCAGGCGTTCGGATTCCGACTTCAGTCCGACGAAAAACGGCCGGAACGGAAACTGGTCGTTGGCGTACCGTTCGAAGGAGGACATAAACCGCCCGCTCGCCAGTTGAGCCGGCAGGGGCGGGGTGAACGCTTCAAGCGCGCGTTTCTCCGTTTCAGAAAAAGCAAGGTCCGGTGTCGCGAGATGGAGCAAAAATCCGACCAGCAAAAAAAGACAGAAGCCGGCGGTTGCGATGATATGTCTGAATTTCAGTCGGTTATCCTGTTTCATCGTGCACCTAAAACCTGAAATAGAGGAATGGATTGAAGCCAGCGTCGACCAAATGTGCCGTTGTGAGCAAAAGCAGAACACCGCCTGCCGCCAGACGCAGGACAAAGAGCCAGCGGCCGCCTGTTTCATCCAAGCGGACACGCAGACGGAAAAAGAAAAGTCGCGGCCACGGTGTCGAGGCGACGATGAGAACCGCGAAAAGGACGAGGTTTGAGAGGAGATGGTAGCCTGATCCGGCATCCGCGAAAATGCCTGCCGAACCGAACATGGCCCCGATATAGGCGCCGATGTCTCTGACACTTTCAAACGAGAAAATAACCCAGCTGATAATGACGAAAAATAGCGTGTACAAACGGTTCAGCGCCTTTGGCAGACGCGCCAGCCGCTTGCCGAGAAATG
>DUPJ01000140.1 GCA_012838355.1 Clostridiaceae bacterium | reverse complement strand
GAATTGTCTGAGATTTTTGCGCTCTCGGATCGCATCGCGATTATGTATAAGGGGCGATTTATGGGCATCTACGATCCGGAAACGCTGGATCAGGGACGGATCGGTCTTTTGATGGCGGGCATCATTCCGGAGAACACCAGGAAAGCAGGTGCGGATCATGCGTAGAAAATCGCTGATTCAGACGAGAGACATGCTTCTGACAAATCTGGTTGCCGTGGTTCTCGGTATTGTGGTCAGCGGTCTGCTCCTGCTTTTGCTCCAGATCAATCCGCTCCACGTATTCGGTGCCGCGATAGCGAGGATATTTACGGATCGCTATACGGCCGGGGAAGTATTCCTGAAGGCGACACCGCTTGTCTTCACGGCACTTGCCTTCGCCTTCACGTTTAAGGCCAATCTCTTCAATATCGGTGCGCAGGGCCAGTTTTATGTAGGAGCCATTGCCGCGGTGTCCGTCTCGCTCCTGCTGCAGGGACGTCTGCCGACGATTGTTTTGCTGCCTGTCGTTTTCCTCTCCACACTGGCTGCGGGCGGCGCAGTCGGCGCCGGCATCGGTTATCTGAAGGCGAAATTCAACGCCAATGAGTTCCTCACCTCCATGATGTCAACGTATGTCATGCTCGCCCTGATGAACTATCTGCTGCGGACGGTTCTGAAAGAGACGAAAGGGGAGTATCCGCAGACGGATGCCTTGAGCCGGGATGCCTGGATACCATCCATGCTGCGCGGCACCCGCCTGAACTGGGGGTTCATGATTGCGGTGCTCACAGCCGTTGTCATCTGGATTCTGCTGTACAAGTCACCGCTCGGATTCCGCATCCGGGCGATCGGCAACAATGCGCGGGCCGGAGAGCTTGCCGGGATCAGTTCCAAACGCATCTATATTGCAGCGTTCCTGATCAGCGGTGCGCTGGCCGGTGCAGCCGGCTTCACTGAAGTAAACGGCGTCCAGCATATGCTGATTCAGGATTTCAACGCCGATATCGGGGCGACGGGACTCGGCATCGCGATCTTGGCGAACGCCAATCCGATCGGGATAATCTTTGCCTCGATTCTGTTTGGCGCCCTCTCCGTCATCGGCACCCTGATGCAGCGCATGCCGGGACTGAATGTGCCCTGGAGCATCATCGCGGTCATTCAGGGCCTTGTCATGATCTTTGTTATCTCCGCCTACTTTGTGCGGGCCAGACTCAGTCTGTGGCGCGACAAGCGTGCGCTGAAGAAAAAAGCGGAGGGACAGTCATGAACGTGTTGATCGGAATCCTGGCACGGGCCGTGACGATGAGCACGCCGCTGCTCTTCGGTTCACTGTCTGAAGTCGTGGCCGAACGTTCCGGCATGATGGTCACCGCCATTGAGGGGATCTTCCTGATCGGTGCCTGGGGCGGTTTCGTCGGAGCGTATCTCTGGAACAGCGCCTTTCTCGGCATGCTCCTCGCTATGGCATGCGGTCTCGCTATTGCCGCCATATATGCGCTTGTCACGGTCGTGATGAAACAGCATCAGGTGGTGACGGGTACAGCGTTGAATATCTTCGTGGCCGGTTTCTGCACCTATTTCCAGCGTGTGCTGTTCGGTGTGCCGACGAGCCCCTTGCGAGTGCCGGTACTGCCCCGGCTTCCGGTACCGCTTTTAAGCCGGATTCCTGTCGTCGGAGACATCTTCTTCAATCAGAACATCCTGACGTATGTCGTCTACCTCCTGATCCCGCTTATTTACCTGTTCCTCTTCCGCACAGCTCCCGGTCTGACCGTGCGCTCCACGGGAGAAAACCCGGTTGCCTCAGATGTGGCGGGCATAAGTGTCAATAAAGTGCGATTTATGACGGTATTGTTTTCGGGAGTGATGGGAGGAATCGCCGGCGCATTCTATTCGCTCGGCTTTCTTGGCATGTTCACGGCCGGCATCATCGGAGGGCGCGGCTGGATTGCTTTTGCGATCTGTTTTCTGGGGAACTGGCATCCGCTCGGTGCCGTGGTGGGAACATTGTTCTTCGGTCTGGCTGAATCGCTCGCGATCTACATGCAGTCGATCGGCGGAGCGGGGATTTTGCCCAACGAGTTCTTCATTGCTTTGCCTTATATCCTGACGATCGTTCTGACGGTGGCGAGACGCCGGTTCAAAGTGCCCGCCAAGCTCGGTGTTCCGTATATCAAGGAGAATGGCTGACGCTTAGTAGCCCGCCATTTCTGCGGCCGCTTCTTCCGGCGTCAGCAGTTCCAGAATCACCTGATTCGGCAGACAGAGAATCATGTTCATGAGTGGTCTGGAGTCGCGGTTTTCGAGCGTCACAATGCCCTGGTGTACGCAATCCTGGCCGGGGCAGTTTGATTCGATCATTTCAATCGAATCTTCCGTGATGTGCACGACATTCAGTTTGCCGTCCGGCTGCGGCAAGTCAATGTCTCTCGATTCATTGAGTGGTATCGGCTCGAAGATGAGCCCCAGGCCGATCATTTCGACTTTGAGATAAGCTTTGGCAGGCTCCAGATCTGTACTGGCTGATTCATCTGTGCTATCCGTATTTTTTTCCGCTGCAGCCGTCTCGACACTCGTTTCCGCGGCATCTGCCGAGTCAGTTGTCTCCACTATTGATGCCAGTGTCAGATGATCCTCAAGCTGACCGGCATTCGGCTTGCGATCTCGTTGCTGCAACGCAAATATGACGACTGCAGCCGCCACTATAATGACGCCGAGCACGGCGATTCCTGTCCATTTTTTCAAATCCGTTTCCTTGCCGTTCTGCGTGCAACCGTTTTAATCAGCACGCGTGGTCCTCACGTATCATAACAAAAATCGGACG
>DUPJ01000139.1 GCA_012838355.1 Clostridiaceae bacterium | reverse complement strand
GGCATACGAGATGCCTGATAAAACATTGACCTGCAAGGACTGCAGCGCGCAGTTTGTGTTCACAGAAGGTGAACAAGCGTTCTACAAAGAAAAGGGATTCGAAAACGAGCCCATGCGTTGCCCTGAGTGCCGCAGAAACCGCAAGCAGAACCGCCGCCAGAACAACTACGAAGATCGTTCCTGGTAAGCATTAAGCTTAGATCATTGCAGGATATCCTGTATATATCGAAACGAGAAGGCACCGGCAACGGTGCTTTTTTTGACGGATTCCACCCGTTGCAGTGTCCGGAGTTACATCAATCATGATTGCCCGCTGCCGATTTCTGTTTACAATTTCTCGTACTCAACTTGACTGTCTGAGTTGCCGTCAATAAAGAAGCTTACATCCTCATGCAAATCAAATATTTCACCGTTTGGCAAAGGCTTAGACCATAATAGTTTGTGATGTCGCTTAAGCGTCGGACTCGAGCTGTCTGGATCCCGACCCATGGAATCCGATTCGACATTAAACGTGGTATCGATCATTTGCTGTCCCCCTGTGTAATGCCGCTTTTGTTGGAGGGGCGAGTCAATTAGTCCTGCTCGATTTCTCTCAGCACGGTCTTGAACAGAGAACTCCACGGCAGTCGTTTCAGTTCACTTCGTTCCACCGGTTCGTACGATAAGCTGTTGACTGTGAATAACGGCGTTTCGTCTGCCAGGTGAACGTGAGACATGTGTGCCGAATAAAACCGAATCTGCCAGATTTTGTGTGAAAACACGTGCCGCGTTTCTCCGATCGGCTTGATATCAGTCAGATTGAGGCTCTCTGCGTCGGCGATAGAGGGGAGCCGGATGAATTCAAATGTATCCTTCAGCAGTGATTCGGTACGCTTGCGCACATAAATGCCGCCGGTTCCTGACAGGACAAGATAGATGAATGATTCGACCGGCTTTTCCGCAGATTTTGGCGTCAGCGGGTAGTCTCTCATGTCACCATGGTGACAGGCAAGGCAATGTGCCTCTATCGGACAGTCTTGGCAGCGCATGTTCTTTGGTTTGCAGATCGTGGCTGAGAGATCCATCAGGGCCTCGTTGATGTCACCGGGATGAATATCGGGCAATGTTGCGAACGTGGTTTCCATGAGGTCGCGCACCGCCTTCAGGTCCTGCTGCCTGTTTCTTGTGTACGGCTGGCGCAGGAGCCTTGCCGTTACTCTGACGATATTGCCGTCAACGGCAGCGACCGGACGACCGAACGCAATCGAGGCAATGGCATTGGCCGTGTAGGGCCCGATGCCGGGCAAGGTGAGAAGCTGTTCTTGTTCTTTTGGAACCTCACCGTTAAAACGGGTGACAATCTGCCTGGCAGTCTCATAGAGAAATCCTGCGCGCCGGTAGTATCCGAGGCCGGCAAAAGCACGGTAGACGTCGTCTCTCGATGCATCAGCGAGCGAGTGAACGTCAGGCCACGTCCGGAGGAAATGCTCATAGTAAGGCAGCATCGTTTTTGTCTGTGTCTGCTGCAGCATAAATTCGGCGACCAGAACGCGGTAAGGCGTCCGGTTGTCGCGAAAAGCAAGTGAGCGCATGCCGTCCCAGCGGGACAGGTCAGAAAAGGCTGCCGCAACGATATCGATGTGCCGGTTGTCGCTTTTTGATCCCTGCATTTGCATATCCGATCCAGTGTACCATGCCCGCATTTAGCCCGCTTTTTTCGGATTCCTCCTGTTGATATTTGCCCCTTTTGTCAGTTAATATGAGACTGACAAGTAAAACACATAATAGAGGAGCGATTTGCGGGTAGCCGATTCGATGCACCGGGGACGAGGTGAGAAGAGGTGAAGTGCAGATCGCCGAAGGGAGTCATCTCGTTCCCGGTGATTTCTCTGGTGGACCGCACGAACAGCGGCCACTGTCGTGGTTGACACGGAGCGCTATTTGATTTCATCAAGTGGCGTTTTTTTACGCACTGAAATGAAAGGGGAGACTTATGGACTCATTCTCTGTTCGACTGCGCCTCTCTCAGGCGGACGCGCATTACGGCGGAAATCTGGTCGACGGTGCGCGGCTGCTCGCATTGCTCGGTGACGTGGCGACGTACCTCCTGATCCGCCATGACGGTGATGAAGGGCTGTTTCGCGCGTACAGCGACGTTGATTTTCTTGCACCTGTCTATGCCGGTGACTTCATTGAAGCCGAAGGCCGGATTGTGCTATCGGGAAAGACTTCGCGGACGATGGAATTCGAGGTCAGGAAGATCGCCTCACCGCGAGCCGATCTGAGTGACAGCGCGGCTGATGTGCTGGCTGAACCGATCGTTGTCCTTAGAGCCAAAGGTGTCTGTGTCACACCCGCGGACAGACAGCGCAGGAAGGCATAGAGATGGACAAGGTCATCATCACGGCGGCGCTGACCGGTGCGGAAGTGACCAAGGCGCACAATCCGGCCGTACCCTGCACGGTTCGCGAAATGGTGCGCGAGGCTAAAGCGGCGTCTGAAGCCGGCGCAGCCATCCTGCACATACACGTGCGTGAGGACGACGGCACGCCCACACAAGCCAAGTCGCGCTATGCAGAAGTCCTGGAGGCAATCGCCGGCGCATGCCCGGATGTGATTTTGCAGGTATCGACAGGCGGCGCAACCGGCATGACACTTGACGAGCGCATCGAGGTACTTGATCTTCAGCCGGAGATGGCCAGTCTCGATTGCGGCACCGTCAATTTCGGCGGCGATGAGATTTTTGTCAACACCGAAACCATGATTATCCGCATGGCCGAGCGCATGCGTGAACAGTCCGTCTTTCCCGAACTCGAGATCTTCGACAAGGGCATGATCGACACGGTCATCCGGCTTCACAAAAAAGATATTCTCAGGGCTCCGCTGCACTTCAATCTGGTGGTTGGCGTCACCGGCGGTATCGGGGCAACACCGCGCGATCTTCTTTTTCTCACCGAATCGCTGCCGCCCGGATCGACCTTCACCGTATCCGGCATCGGCCGGCATCAGCTGACGGCCAACACGCAGTCGATCCTGCTGGGCGGTCATGTCCGCGTCGGTTTTGAAGACAATATTTACCTTGAGAAGGGGGTGCCGGCGGCTGGCAATGCGGACTTCGTCCGGCGGATCGCGAGGATTTGCGAGTCACTCCAGAAGAAAGTGGCGACGCCGGCCGAAGCGCGGGAAATACTCGGGATGAGGAGATCTCAATGAAAAGAGGATCGGAATACGGGCTGCACCGCGTGATCGAGCCAGAGGGCTGCCTGCCGCAGGCAGCGCTCAGGATCTCAAATGACATGACGCTTTTCTCAAATGAAATTCTGATCGATGTGCAGGCGCTCAATATCGACTCGGCGAGCTTTTGGCAGCTGTCTGAAGTGTCCGGCGGGGACCGGGACGAAATCGGAAGACGCATCATGGAAATCGTCGCTGAACGCGGCAAAATGCAAAATCCCGTCACCGGATCGGGCGGCATGCTGATCGGGACGGTGGCGGCCATTGGCGATGACCTTCAGACAGATCTGCAAGTTGGCGATAAAGTCGCGACGCTCGTGTCGCTTTCACTGACACCGCTCAGACTCGATCGCGTGATCCGGGTGCATCATGGCACCGACCGCATCGATGTCGCGGGGCAGGCCATTTTGTTTGAAAGCGGACTTTATGCAAAACTGCCGCACGATCTGCCCGAAGCAATGGCGCTTGCCGCACTGGATGTGGCCGGGGCACCGGCTCAGATGCACAAACTGATTCGGGAAGGCGACCGCGTCCTGATCATCGGAGCCGGCGGCAAAAGCGGACTGCTCTCTGCCTATGCGGCAAAGGAAAAGGCAGGCCCCGGCGGATTCGTCGCCGGCTGCGACCTGGCACCGGACGGCGGCGATTTTTTGCTGCAGCAGGCGATGCTTGATCGCTACTTTGCCTGTGACGCCACAGACGCGCCGTCACTTATGGAAAAAGCACTCGCAGTCGGCGACGGCCGTGAATATGACGTCTCGGTACTCGTGGTCAACGTACCGGGAGCAGAAATGAGTGCCATCCTGCCCGTCAGGGATGAAGGCACCGTCTACTTTTTCAGTATGGCCACATCGTTTACGAAAGCCGCGCTCGGTGCCGAGGGCATAGGCAAGGACGTCAGTATGCTGATCGGCAACGGGTATACCAAAGGGCATGCCGATTTTACGCTCGGCTTGCTGCGCCGCTATGCTCCGCTTCGGCAGCGGTTCGCGGATGTTTATTGCTAAGGGGGGAAAACTTATGCAGGCAGATTTGAAGTATCTTAATTTAGCTGCTGCTGAGAGGCGGAACGTCATGTTTCCGCATGTAACGGACGAAAACTGGAACAGCTGGCACTGGCAGGTGCAAAACCGGATTACGAGGATAGAGCGCCTGAAGGAACTGCTGCCGCTGACAAAAGAGGAGGAACAGGGCGCACGCGACGCGCTTGACATCTTTCGCATGGCCATTACACCGTATTATCTGACCCTGATCGATCCGGCGGATCCCTACGATCCGATCCGCGCTCAGGCAGTGCCTTCAGGGCTCGAAGCCATGCAGCATTCTGCGGATCTGGCTGATCCGCTGAACGAGGAGGAAGACTCGCCTGTTCCCGGGCTGACCCACCGTTATCCGGACCGCGTCCTGTTTCTCCTGACCGATATGTGCTCCATGTATTGCCGGCACTGTACGAGACGCCGCATGGCAGGGGCAAAGGACGGCGCTCTGCCGCTGTCTGTCGTTGATCAGGGGATTGAGTACATCCGCAGCAAACCGATGATCCGCGATGTCCTGCTCTCAGGCGGCGATGCCCTCCTGATGAGCAACGAGCGGCTGGAGGAGATTCTTGCCAAGCTGCGGGACATCCCGCATGTCGAAATCATCCGGCTGGGTACGAGAACACCGGTCGTGATGCCGCAGCGCATTACGCCGAAGCTGATCGAGATGCTGAAGAAGTATCAGCCGATCATGATCAATACACACTTCAACCACCCGTCTGAATTCACGCTGGAAAGCAAAGCTGCCTGTGCGCGTATTGCGGACGGCGGCATCGAGCTCGGCAATCAGTCGGTGCTGCTCCGCGGCGTCAACGACTGTATCCATGTCATGCGCAAGCTGGTCAACGGTCTTTCTTATCTCAGGGTTCGCCCGTACTACCTGTATCAGTGCGATCTGTCCGAGGGCATTGCCCACTTCCGCACGCCCGTATCGAAAGGCGTGGAAATAATTGAAGGTCTGCGCGGCCACACCTCCGGCTACTGCGTGCCCACATTTGTGGTTGACGCGCCGGGCGGCGGCGGAAAAATCCCCGTCATGCCGGATTACGTGATTACGCAAAGTCCCGAACGGATCGTGCTCAGAAACTACGAGGGCGTCATCACCACGTACACGCAGTCCGTCGTGAAAGATTCCGTCTGCCATTGCCCGATCTGCTCCGATAAAGATACGAATGTTGAAATGATCGGTGTCGCCGGATTGCTGCAGGGACAGCAGATCACACTGGAACCGGCCAAACTGCATCGCAAATCAAAAAACGATGCCAACCGAATCTATTACTGATGGCGGGGAAAACCGAAAACCAGCTGTCCCTGATCAGGGCGACCGAATCGGCCGGTTCCGTGGCCATCGCCGGACTGGACAAGAACGCCGGCAAAACGACGGTGCTGAATGCGCTCGTTCACGCCTGGCAGGATATGCCGCGGCGCATCATCCTGACCTCAATCGGATACGATGGTGAACTGAAAGACCTCCTGCACGGTCACGCCAAGCCGCAAGTCTACATGTTCCCCGGCATGGGAGTCGTCACGGCGGCTTCATTTTTGTCCACTGCAACAATCGACCCGGAAATACGGGCAGTCTTTTCAGGTGACAGCGTATTCGGACCGCCGGTACTTGCCAAAGCCAACCACGCAGGATTTGTGGTTTTGTCCGGGCCTTCCGCCCTGGCTCTGCTCGTCGAGATTAAGGCATACATCCGAAGCGAATGGCCAAAATCCCTCTTTATCATCGACGGCGCCTTCGGCCGCCGCACCAATGCGTCGGCCGCCTATGCGGACCGGGTGATCTTCTGCCTCAGCGGGGCCGGTGTCACACCGGCAGAGCTGGCAGCCACTTTTGCCCACCGGCAGGCGCTTCTCACAATTCCGCTTGCCGCTGAGACACTGCAGCGCAAATTGACCGGTGTCCTGAAGCGAGCTGAAACGGCACTCATTTCACTCGACGGCAAAGCCGGCGGGCAGAACGCACTTTACGTTCGGGGTGCCTTAACCGATTCCGTTTTGCTACACTGGTTGGCGAACGGTCTGAAGCCCGCCGATCTTGTGGTTGCTGAAGACAGAGCCAACATCTTTTTGACAAAAACCGCCTGGCGGCAGCTCGAGAAAAATGCGATTGAGCTGCAGGCGCTGAACGGTGCCGATCTGGCTCTGGTCGCTTTCAATCCGCGAGGCGTGCGTGAAGCCGCGCCATACCTTCTGGCACTGAAGAAAATAGCCAGGGTGCCGGTCATTATGCTGGATACCCTGCCGGCAATCGGAAAGGCGATATGAAACGACTCGACTGGAGCGACGAACTGAAAACGACTCTGGGGCTGACTCATGTGCTGGAACGCGTACAGACGGCGGCACAGCTCAGCCGGCAAACGCTGGCGGAGTGCAAGTTCTTCACGCCTGATGAGCAAAAAGAACGCATTCAATATTTTAAATCAATGAAAAGACTGCAGGTCGTCATGACGTCACAAGAAAGTCAGTACAGCGACCTGTTCATGACTCTTTCCGATTTGCGAGATATTTCAGGTATCGTCGAAAAACTGAAAATCGGCGTTGACCCGGATGTTAAGGATCTGTTTGTGCTGAAAAAGCAGGTTGCTCTGGAGCAGCGCGTTTTCAGATTCACCGCCTTCCTGAAGGCGGCCGGACTGCGTCTTTGCGATCATGCACGTGTGCTGGCACTGCTCGGCGGGACGCGCGGCACCGGCATCGATTTGCCGATCCGGCTCTCCATGTCGGATTTTGACGACACTGAGCTGGCAGCCGACAGGCAAACGATGGCCGTCTTGATGAAGGCACTGGCCGATCGGCCGGACGAGGCGGCGGAAGAGCGCATCTTTTTGCAGCTGGAGACGGTGTCGGCACGCGTCACGGCGGGAGAAGCCAAAGTCTTTCGCTGGCTCGCCCAGAACCTGGCGCCATTTGCCGATTCGCTGCTTGCCAATCAGGCGGTGCTTGTTTCGCTTGATCTCATGATGGCCAAAATTCGACTGGCCGCAGAATACGGCTGCGAGTCAGTGACACTCTCCAGCCGGGAACTTTATTTTGACCAGGTGATTCATCCGGAGGAAGACCGCAATCTGACGCGGCAGGGGCGCATGTTCACGCCGGTGAGCATGCGCGTGAAGGCCGGCGTGACGGTAATATCAGGGGCAAACATGTCAGGCAAGAGCGTCGCCCTGAATACGATCCTGCTGAACGCCATGCTCGTCAATATGGGGTTTTTTCCGTTCGCGAAGCAGGCCCATGTGCCGATCTTTGCGCGCTACATCTGGGTCGGGGATGTGCAGGGGGACCGCACGCAGGGGTTGTCGACCTTCGGTGCGGAAGTCGGCCTGATCCGCGAGGCGGTTGACGCCGCGTCCGGATCCGTCTGCCTGATTGTTCTCGATGAGCCGTTTCGCGGTACGAATCCGGGCGAAGGGCGGCGGCTTGCCGGCGGTTTGGCGTCCTATCTGAATGAACTCTCTTCCTTCACGCTGATCGCGACGCATTACCGTCTTTCCGACGAGAAGCGATATCGTCGGTATCAGAGCGGAGACATCGACATTCCGGACGTCCCACCTTATGATTATGAGCAGGCGGTACGAATGCTCGCGGATCGGGTAGACTATCGGTTGCGGGATATCACAGGTGTCACCTCGATCCCGGAAAAAGCGCTGGCCATCGCCGGCTGGCTGGGCTTGCAGAAAGAGATTCTGCAGGCGGCAAATTATGAAGCGGAGAACACGCATGGCGACTTTAAGACTGAATGAAGACTATATCGAGCGGGCGCGGGCGGCGGCGGGAGCTGTAGCCGCCGAGACACAGCGCTTTATTGACAGACATACGACGGTATCGACCGAACGTGCGATTCTGCGCCTGATCGGGATCGACGGCGTCACCGAACAGGACGTTCCGTATGCCAATGTGGTTATTGATCATCTGGTGGAGCATGAACTGATCGGGTACGGTGCATTCAATCTGCTGGTTGATGCCGTTGTTACGACGGGGCTGACACCGCAGGCGGCGGCTGAACAGATCGGCCGGGGTGAACTCGATCTGTCCGCTCTGCCTCAGGCGGATTCCGTACTGCGCGCACGCAAGGCGGATGAACTGGTGGCGGCCGCCGTATCGCGCATAAAAAAGAACCGCGAAACGCGAACTGAACGCCTTGCCTCGTATCCGGAGGAAAAGGGCGCGCTGACGTATGTCATCGTCGCGACCGGCAATATCTATGAAGATATCGCACAGGCCAAGGCGGTGGCACGGCAGGGCGCCGATATTATTTCCGTGATCCGCACGACGGCACAGAGCCTGCTCGATTACGTCCCGTACGGGGCGACGACCGAAGGTTTTGGCGGCACGATGGCGACGCAGGAGAACTTCCGCCTGATGCGGGCTGCGCTCGACGAGGTGTCGGACGAGCTTGGACGATACGTCCGCCTCTGCAATTTCTGTTCTGGTCTCTGCATGCCGGAGATCGCGGTGATGGGAGCGCTGGAGCGCCTCGATGTGATGCTGAATGATGCACTCTACGGCATTTTGTTCCGCGACATCAACATGAAGCGAACCCTGATCGACCAGTATTTTTCGAGACGGGTGAATGCCTTCGCCGGAATCATGATCAACACGGGTGAGGACAACTACCTGACCACTGCCGATGCTTTTGAAGAGGCGCACACGGTGCTGGCGTCTCAGTTCCTGAATGAGCAGTTTGCGCTTTTGGCCGGCGTGCCGCATGAACTGATCGGGCTGGGTCATGCCTTTGAGATGGATCCGGCGAGAGCGGGCACATTCCTCCTCGAATGGGCGCAGGCGCAGGCCGTGAGGCAGATTTTCCACCGTTCAAAAGTGAAATACATGCCGCCGACCAAATACATGACCGGCAACATTTTCAAGGGCTATATCCAGAACGCGATGTTCAATTCGGTGGCGACGCTGTCGAATCAGGATATCCATCTGGTCGGCATGCTGACCGAAGCGATCCACACCCCGTTCATGTCAGACAGGGCGCTTGCGCTCGATAATGCGAAATACATCGAGACGACGCTCGACGGGCTCTCGGACGAACTGCAGTTCGTGCCGGGCGGCAAGGCGGAACAGCGGGCAAATCACGTGCTGGAAGCGGCGATGAATTTGCTGCTCGGGATGCAAAAAGCGGGGCTTTACAACACGCTTGCACAGGGCACGTTTGCCGGAATCAAGCGCAGAGAGGACGGCGGCAAGGGACTGGACGGGGTCGTCACCAAGCGGGAAGGCTACGTCAATCCTTTTGACCGGGCCTTTGATCTGAAAGGAGGACAGCGGGTATGAGTGACAGCAGGCATGAGGCAAGCAAGGCTGATCTGACGAGACTGCTGCCGTACGGCGACACCATGAATGACGGCAAGGTGCAGGTGTCATTCTCGCTGCCGGTTGAAGCCGGTGAAAAGGCCAAGGCGGCAGCGCTTCAAGTGGCTGCCGGCATGGGACTGACCGAGACCCAGGTGACACATCAGCAGGTGCTGGACCCGAATTTCACGTTCTTTGTGGTCTACGGCAAGATGAACCGCCCGGTCGACTATACGGCGATTCGCGTTCAGTCTGTGGGGACTGAAACGAGGTCGATGGATGAGAACGACCGCCTGATCGAGGCGAAAATAGGCCGCAAGCTGAAGGTGATCGGGGCCAGCTGCGGCACCGACGCACACACGGTCGGCATTGACGCGATCATGAATATGAAGGGGTACGCCGGCCATTACGGCATGGAGCGATACCGCATGCTGGAAGCTGTCAACATGGGCAGCCAGATCAGCGCAGAACAGCTGGTGCGCACGGCGATTCAGGAGCAGGCGGATATTGTGCTTGTCTCCCAGACGGTGACTCAGAAAGATGCGCACCTCGGCATCCTGACGGAAGTGGTTGATCTCTTCGAAGCGGAGGGCGTGCGCGATCGCGTGATCCTGATCTGCGGCGGCGCCCGCATCTCGCATGAGCTTGCCAGGGAGCTTGGCTATGATGCCGGCTTCGGCCCCGGTTTCTTCGCGGATGACGTCGTAACATTTGCCGTCGACTGCTGGCTCAGCATGAAAAACAGAACATAATCACATCGGCCGGTTTCCAACCGGCCTTTTGCACGGGGAAACGTTGCGAAGGGGGAACTATGGACAAGGTGGTGAGTGCGGCTCAGGCGGTGAGTCATATTCGATCGGGCGATGTGCTTCTGATCGGCGGATTTCTCCAGTGGGGAACACCGGAGACTTTGCTGAAAGCCTTGCTGGAGCGTGATGTGCACGATTTGACCGTTGTGTCGAACGACACCGGTACGGGGGAAACGGCAACCATCTGCCTGATGCAGCAGGGCATGGTCAGCCGAATCAAGAGCACTTACATCGGCGCCAATTCACACTCCGGCCAGATGCTCATCGAGGATCCGGCGAGCGTTGAACTGATCCCGCAGGGGACTCTGGCGGAACGCATCCGTGCGGGCGGCGCCGGCCTGGGCGGTGCGCTGGTCGAGGTCGGACTCGGCACGGTGGCCGCAGAAGGCAAGCCGACGCTGGAGATTGACGGCAAAACGTATCTGATTGAGCGGCCTCTGCGCGGAAACGTTGCCCTGATCTACGCCACAGTCTGCGACAAGGCCGGCAACTGCTTCATGAAGGGATCGACGAAAAACTTCAATGTGATCATGCCGCTTTCGGCTGATATTGTACTGGTTGAAGCCGAGTCCATCGTCGATGTCGGCGAACTCGATTCCGAGCTGATTCACGTGCCGGGCGTACTCGTCGATTATGTCTGCCAGCGGGAGGATGTATGAACGCAAAGGAAATCATCGCAAGACGCGCCGCACTCGAACCGTCGGACAACAACCTGATTAATCTCGGCATCGGTCTGCCCACCATGATCGCAAACTTCGTGCCGGCCGACGTTGAAATAGTGCTTCAATCCGAAAACGGCATTCTCGGCGTCGGTCCGAAACCGGCACCAGGCGAGGGAGACTGGCACATATACGATGCCGGCGGCGGTCTCGTGACGGTGAAGCCGGGTGCGATGTTCTTTGACAGCGCCTATTCCTTCAGCCTGATCCGAGGCGGCCATGTTGACATTACGTTCCTTGGTGCCCTGCAGGTGGACGAGCAGGGCAATCTCGCCAGCTGGATGGTGCCCGGCCGGCGCGTGACCGGCATGGGCGGCGCGATGGATCTCGTGGTCGGAGCGAAACGAGTCGTGATCACGATGGAGCACACGCAGAAGGGCACGCCGAAACTGCTCGCCGCCTGCACGTATCCGCTTACGGCTGTGGGGGTGGTTGACCGCATCATCACGGAGCTGGCCGTGATAGACGTGACGCCGAAAGGCTTCGTTGTGCGCGAGCTGGCAGAGGGCGTCACATTCAAGGATGTCTGTGACGTCACGGATGCACCCCTTATTCCGGACGACCAGATACTGAAAATGCGCCTTGCGGGCGTTGACAACAGGGAGGACGACAGATGCTGATTCGAATCATCGGAACGGGGGCGATGGGCATTGGCATTGCCCACGTATTCGCAGCCGCCGGCCACAGCGTCGAGGTGGCTGACCTGACAGTGGAGACGGCTGAAGCCGGCGTAAACAGACTTGCGGTCCAGCTTGACCGTCAGGTGGAAAAAGGGCGGCTGACTGAAGCTGAAAAAAGTCGTCTGCTCGGACAAATTCGGGTGGTCTCCGAGGACGATGATGTGTCCGAAACCGATCTTCTGCTCGAAGCGGTCAGCGAGACGACGGCGCTGAAACGGGCCATCTTTGAGGCGTACGACACGCGCTGCAAGGGCGACTGCATTTTCGCCACAAACACCTCCTCGCTCTCCATTACGGAGCTCGCAGCCGGGCTTTCGCATGCCGGACGGTTTCTTGGCATGCATTTTTTCAATCCGCCGCCCGTCATGAAACTGGTTGAAGTGATCTCCGGCGAGGAGACTTCAGCCGAGACGGTCAGTGAGATTGCCGCGCTTTGCGAACAGCTCGGCAAAACACCGGTGACATGCCGGGAGGCACCGGGATTTATCGTGAACCGTCTTCTTATTCCGATGCTGAATGAAGCCTGCAACCTGCTGGAGGAGCAGGTGGCGGGGCGTGACGACATCGATGCCGCCATGAAGCTGGGTGCAAACCACCCGATGGGACCGCTGGCACTGGCCGACCTCATCGGCCTCGACATTTGCCTGAACATCATGGAGACACTCTTTCTTGAAACGGGTGATCCGAAGTTTCGGCCGAGCGTTTTGCTGCGCAAAATGGTGAGGGCCGGCAAGCTTGGCAGAAAGACGAAACGAGGTTTCTATGACTACGGCTGAGTTTGTCCGTCTGGAGTGGGAAGATCGTGCGGCCATTCTGACGATCGATCGGACCGAGGCGCTGAATGCGCTGAATCTCTCCGTACTTTCCGAATTATCCGAGGCGCTTGATGCGGTGGCCCAGTCACCGGCCCGCTGCCTGATTTTGACCGGAGCCGGCGAGCGCGCATTCGTGGCCGGTGCCGATGTTGCCGAAATGCGCCCGTTCTCAAAAGAGGATGCGCTTGCGTTCGGCCGTTTCGGCAATCAGGTGTTTCAAAAGCTGAACCAACTCCCGATCCCCGTCATCGCGGTGATCAATGGTTTTTGTCTTGGCGGCGGCCTGGAGCTTGCGCTCGCCTGCGATCTTCGGATCGCAACCGACCGCTCCGTATTCTCATTTCCGGAAACGGGACTTGGCATTATTCCCGGTTTCGGCGGCACGGTTCGCCTGCCGCGCCTGATCGGGGAGGGAGCCGCCCTGGAGATGATTTATACCGGCCGGCGGATCAAGGCGGAGGAAGCTCTCCGGCTCGGTCTCGTCAATGATGTTTTTTCGGCGGATGATCTGACAGAAAAGATCGGCGAATGGGGCCGGCTCATCTCGTCCAGAGCGCCGCTTGCCGTGCGGGCGGCCAAAGCGTCCATACGCACGGGCGGGAACATGACGCTGGATGACGCGCTCGAAAACGAGTCCGTCATTTTTTCCGCACTGTTTGATACAAACGACCAGAAAAAAGGCATGGACGCCCTGTTGACGAAAACACCGCACGATGGATTTACGGGCGAGTGAAAAGAGATCATGTCCTGACACATAACCGGCGCTGGCGGATCATCTTCTGGATAACCACGATCCTGATCGCTGCTGTTATCTTCGGGTTCTCGGCTCAGGACAGGGTGGCATCCGGCGAATTGAGCGGCAAGGTGACCGAACGGCTGGTCCGGATTGTGTATGCGGATTTTGACAGCCGGCCTTCAGCCGATCAGGCGGCGATCTTTCAGTCGGCGAGCTGGCTGATCCGGAAAAGTGCCCATTTTATCGAATACCTCTTGCTGGGCCTGTCGCTGCGGCTCCTGCTCGCAACGTACGCAATGCGCCGCCCGAACATCGCGGGCTGGCTCTTTGGCACGCTGTATGCTGCGAGCGATGAGCTCCATCAGTGGCTGGGCGGTACCAGAGCCGGCATGTGGCAGGATGTGCTGCTCGACAGCGCCGGTGTGCTGGCCGGCATCGGCCTTGCCTGCATCATACTCGTCTGTCTCGCGAAGCGCGGCGCCATGCGCGACGCCCCTTTTGACGGCTGAAGCCTTTATTATGCATCGGGTGATGCGCTATAATGGCGATTGCTTTATGCGGAAAGGCTGTGTCATGAAGATTTCGGCGCCACGAGGAACCAAGGATATTTTACCGGACGAGACATACCGCTGGCGGTATGTTGATGAGACATTTGCCGAAATCTGCCGTTTGGCGGGATACGAGGAAATTCGCGTGCCGACATTTGAGGCCACGGAGCTCTTTGCGCGCGGTGTCGGTGATGCGTCGGATATCGTTGCGAAGGAAATGTATACGTTCGAGGACAAGGGAGGGCGTTCTCTGACCCTGCGCCCGGAAGGTACGGCCGGCGTCGTGCGCGCATTTATTGAGCACGGCATGCATTCCCTGCCCCTGCCCGTCAAGCTTTATTACAATCTGAATGCATTCCGCTACGAAAAGGTGCAAAAGGGCCGTTACCGCGAGTTCTGGCAGCTCGGCTGCGAAGTGTTCGGTCCCACCTCGCCGGAGGCGGATGCCGATCTGATTATCCTGCTCTGGCAGTTTTTTCAAAGACTCGGCTTGAATGAAATCCGTCTTGAGATCAACAGCATCGGGTGTCCGGCCTGCCGGCCGCGTTATCTGGAGGCGCTGAAAGCTTATTTTGAACCGCAGCTCGATCACATGTGCGGCGACTGCCACGAGCGTTTCGAAAAAAATGTCCTGCGCATGATTGACTGCAAGGTCGAGACGTGTCAGGCGATTGCAAGCGGCGCACCATACCAGCTGGATTATCTGTGCGAAGCGTGCCGGGAGCATGATGCGGCCTTGCGGTCCCGGCTCGATCAGGTGGGGGTGTCGTACCTTGTGAACGGACGCATCGTGCGAGGCCTCGATTACTATGTCAAGACAGTGTTTGAGTTTGTCTCCGAGCATGTCGGCACGCAGGGGACAATCTGCGGCGGCGGCCGCTACGACGGACTGGTCGACCAGCTGGGCGGACAGCCGATGCCGGGTGTCGGTTTTGCCATGGGGATTGAGCGTCTGCTGATGGAACTGGAAGCAACGGGGGCACCGCTCCCCGAACGACCGGGACGCGATCTCTATGTTCTGGCGTTCCCCAATACGATGGATCCGGCGGCCGCGCTTGTTTACGGACTGAGAGCAGGGGGCGTTGCGGCCGATTTGGACCTCATGACACGAAGCTTCAAGGCGCAGATGAAGTATGCCGGCAAAGGCGGATACAAGGCACTGGTCGTACTGGGTGAAGACGAGGCGAACTCCGGCGTCGGCAGGCTCAAATGGCTGCAGGACGGAACAGAAACGGATGTGACGCTGGAAACGGACAGCCTGGTTCGTCTCTTCGGCGATCACAACAAACGATAGAAACGGTTGGGATAACAAGCATTATGGGAATGGAAGCGCGCAGTGATTACTGCGGGAAATTAACGGCAGAAGACGTCGGACGCGAGACGGTCCTCTATGGTTGGTGCCATAAGCAAAGAGACCTCGGCGGACTGATTTTTATTACGCTGAGAGATCGCAGCGGGGAAGTGCAGCTGGTAGCCGACGACACGGCGCCCGATGCCGTGCGAGAAACGGCGTTTAAAGTTCGCGGCGAATTCGTCCTCAAGGCTAAAGGTGTTGTGCAGCTGCGTGAAGAAGCGAATCCGCACATGAAGACGGGTGCCGTGGAAGTGGCGCTGACGTCTCTCGAGGTTCTCGGCACATCCAAAACACCGCCGTTTTATATCGAGCCGAACAGTGATGTCAATGAAGCACTGAGGCTTGAGTATCGCTTCCTCGATCTGAGACGGCCCGACATGCAAAATAACATGATGGTCCGCCACCGCGTGACCAAATTCGCGAGGGACTTTTTCGATCAGGAGGGGTTTCTCGAGATCGAGACACCGATGTTTATCAAAAGCACACCGGAAGGCGCGAGAGACTATCTCGTGCCGTCGCGTGTTTTTCCCGGCCAGTTCTTTGCCTTGCCGCAGTCACCGCAGCTTTTCAAGCAGCTGCTGATGGTGGCCGGATACGACCGCTACATGCAGATTGCCCGCTGCTTCCGGGATGAGGATCTGCGTGCCGACCGCCAGCCGGAATTCACGCAGATTGACGTGGAGATGTCCTTTGTGGACGAAGACGCCGTGATCGAAATCAATGAGCGTTTTCTCGCGGCGTTGCTGAAAAATCAGCTTGACGTCGAGCTCACGCTGCCGCTGCCGCGCCTGACGTACGCGGAGGCGATGTCGCGCTTTGGTTCTGACAAGCCGGACCTGCGCTTCGGTCTTGAACTGAAAGATGTCTCGGCGCATGCGGCGGGCATCGAGTTTGCGCCGTTTGTGCGTGCGCTGGCAACGGGCAGTGTGCTTGCCATCCCCGTCCCGGGCGGCGGTACGTTGTCCCGCCGTGAGCTCGATGGCCTGGGCGAGGTGATGAAGACTTACGGCGGCGATACGTTTGCCTGGCTGGTTAAAGGCGAGACATGGCGCGGTTCCGTTTTGAAGTTTTTTGACGAAGATCGTCGCACTAAACTGGCGGATGCGCTTTCGCTGAACGACGGCGACCTCGCCGTGCTGGTGGCGGATCCGGATGCGGAGCGGGCACAGACAGCGCTTGGAGCCGTGCGGCTTGCCCTTGCTGATAAGCTGAACCTGATCAGGGGCGATGAGGTCAATCTGCTTTGGGTGACAGACTTTCCCCTCTTCGAACTGGATGAGGAGGAAAATCGTCTGGTGGCCAAGCACCACCCGTTCACTAGTCCCAAGGATGAAGACATTCCGCTTCTGGCTGGAAATCCGCGTGCGGTGAGAGCCAAGGCGTACGATATCATCTATAATGGCAATGAAATCGGCGGCGGAAGCATCCGCATTCACCGACCCGAACTGCAGGAGCAAATGTTCCGGCTGCTCGGCCTGACGGAAGATGATGCTGAAGCGAAATTTGGATTCCTCCTGAAGGCTTTTCGCTACGGCGTGCCGCCGCACGGCGGCATCGCCTACGGACTGGACCGGCTCGTTATGCTGCTTACCGGAAGTCAATCGATTCGCGATGTAATTGCCTTTCCGAAGGTGCAGAATTCTTCCGATCTGATGACGAAAGCGCCGTCTTTTGTCGATCCGAAGCAGCTTTTGGAGCTCGGTATTGCGATCGATCAGGAGAAAGAAGGTTGTTGAATATGGAACCACACGATCAGGAATACCGGCATCCGGTTGTTCCGGATGAGCGGCCGCTCCCGCCGGAAGAAGACCTGACGGCAGACGGTTACGAGCACGGGCTTGACCCGTATGTTGAGCCGGAACGTCTGCAGGCCGAACAGGAGCCGGCGGCTGAACCGCCGCGCGAAACGACCTGGCAGAAAATAGTCGAATGGATCAAGGTGATGGTGGCGGCTGTTGTGATCGGTCTCCTGATCACAACATTCGTGATGCAGCGCAATACAGTGTCCGGCGAATCGATGGTGCCGACGCTGCTGCCGCAGGATGAACTGATCGTCGAAAAAGTGTCGAAATGGTTCGGCGGCATCCAGCGCGGGGACATCATCACCGTCCACATGGAGAATCCTGTGCTGACGGACGGTGAGGCGAACATTATCAAGCGCGTCATCGGTATGCCGGGAGATCACGTGCAGATCGAGGACGGGCGCGTGCGTGTCAACGGCGAATGGCTGGAGGAAGATTACTTGCCGGCTGATGTCACCACCGATGCCTTCGGCAACCGTCACAAGGATGTTTTGTTGGGCGAAGACGAGTATTTTGTCATGGGCGACAATCGCTCGCTCAGTCTCGACAGCCGCCGCCTGGGGCCAATTGACAAGAAAAACATAATCGGGGAAGTGCTTGTGCGCATTTACCCGTTTCAATCATTCGGGTCTCCTTGAGGATTATGGATCAACGACAGTCACTGATACGAAATTTCTGCATTGTAGCGCACATCGATCACGGAAAGTCGACGCTGGCCGACCGCATGATCGAACACACCGGCGTGCTCACCGCAAGGGAAATGCAGTCCCAGGTTCTGGACAACATGGATCTGGAGCGGGAACGCGGCATTACGATCAAGGCGCAGGCCGTGCGCATGTCTTACCGTGCCAGAGACGGGCAGATGTACACCCTGAACCTGATCGACACACCGGGACACGTCGATTTCAACGATGAAGTATCCCGCACGCTGCGCGCCTGTGAAGGGGCCGTCCTGGTCGTTGACGCGGCACAGGGCATTGAGGCGCAGACGCTGGCCAACGTCTACCTTGCGATCGATCAGGATCTCGAAGTGCTTCCGGTCATCAACAAGATCGATCTGCCGGCCGCCAGACCGGAGGAAGTCCGGGCTGATATTGAAGATGTTATCGGCATCGATGCATCCGATGCACCGCTGATTTCGGCAAAGGCAGACCTCAATATCGACGAGGTGCTGGAAAAAATCGTGACGCACCTGCCGCCGCCGAAAGGCGACATCAATGAGCCGCTGCGTGCTTTGATATTTGATTCCGAGTACGACACATACAAGGGCGTCATCCTGCATGTCGCGATCAAGGACGGCGCACTTGCCGTCGGCGACGAAATTTACATGATGAACAAGAAAAAGTCGTTCACGGTGACCGAGCTCGGGTTTTTCTCGCCCGGCGCGCCGTATTCGACTGACAGGCTTGAAGCCGGCGATGTCGGGTTTATCGTCGCCGCCATCAAGAATGTGAAAGACATCGGTGTCGGGGACACGGTGACACAGAAGGACCGCAAGGCAAACGAAGCGCTGCCCGGATACAAACCGCTCCAGCGCATGGTGTTCTGCGGCATGTACCCGGTTGACGGCGGCGATTATCAGGATCTGCGCGATGCCCTGGAGAAAATGCAGCTGAACGACGCCGCGCTTTCTTTTGAACCCGAGACGTCAGCTGCGCTCGGCTTCGGCTTTCGCTGCGGATTTCTCGGACTGCTCCATTACGAGATTGTGCAGGAGCGCCTGGAGAGAGAATACAATCTGGACCTGATTTCAACGGCGCCGTCGGTCGTATACAAGCTCGTCATGCTGGACGGAAAGACGATCATGCTGGACAACCCGACCAACATGCCGGATCCGGCGCAGATTCAAAACTTCTACGAACCGGTCGTGAATGCCACGATCATCACGCCGAAGGAATTCATGGGCAACATCATGGAGCTCAGTCACGAGCGCCGCGGCGAGTATATCAATACGGAGTACATCGACCAGAACCGTGCACAGCTCCATTACAAAATGCCACTGAATGAAATCATTTACGATTTCTTCGATGCACTGAAATCCCGCTCGCGCGGCTATGCCTCCCTGGACTATGAATTTGCCGATTACCAGGAAGCGGATCTGATCAAGCTCGACATGATGATCAACGGTGAAGTGGTTGATGCCCTTTCCTTCATCATGCACAAGGATCACGCCTATGCGCGGGGCAGACGCATGGCCGAAAAGCTGCAAGAACATATCCCGAGGCAGCAGTTTGAGGTCCCGATCCAGGCTGCGATCGGTGGCAAAATCATCGCCAGGGAAACGGTGCGCGCTTATCGCAAAGATGTTATCGCCAAATGCTACGGCGGCGATATCAGCAGAAAAAAGAAGCTTCTGGAGAAGCAAAAAGAAGGCAAGAAGCGCATGCGCAAAATCGGAACGGTTGAGGTGCCTCAGGAGGCGTTCATGAGCGTTCTGAAACTCGATGAATAACCCGCGGACATGGCGGAATTGGCAGACGCGCTGGATTTAGGTTCCAGTGGGAAACCGTGCAGGTTCAAGTCCTGTTGTCCGCACCAAAACAAAAAGTTAGCTGGATAAAAATGCTGCACGGAGTCTGCTCAGCATAGACGGATGGGCTACCGGCCACCGAAAGTCCAGCGGTAAGAAGTCAAGCGGCAATTACTGCGCAGAACCTTGAAAAATGAATAGTTTCGAATGAATGTGAGCAACCTTAACAGGCCTGTCGGAGAACAGGAAAAAAGGGAGCTGGAGCGC
>DUPJ01000138.1 GCA_012838355.1 Clostridiaceae bacterium | reverse complement strand
TGTAGTCGTGGTGTCACGGGTACAGACGCGTAGCGTTTTACCCGTGAGAAACGAAAAGCTCTCACGGCATCACCGGGGGAGCTGAGATAGACAGAGCATTCAGTGGCCGCCCGGTCGAATCGATCGGGCGGCTTTTTCTTGTACCGGAGGAGGAGAACCATGAAGAGAACAGATCTTATGAGACAAACGAAAAAATGGCGCACTGCCGGCAGCGTGCTCATCGTCCTGCTGCTGCTTTTTGCCGTGACGGCCTGTTCAGGCGGCAAAGACGACATGACGAAAATCGGGATCCTTCAGCTTGTCCAGCACGAATCGCTGGATGCGGCCAGGGAAGGCTTCATCAACGGATTGAAGGAGGCCGGCTACGAAGACGGCAAGAACATCAAGATCGATTACCAGAATGCCTCCAACAATCAGGCCGATCTGAAGAGCATGGCCGAACGACTGGTGCGCGACAGCGACCTGGTATTTGCCATTACGACAACGGCGGCCCAGACCGTCGTCAATCTGGAACCGAAAATCCCGATCGTTTTTGCCGCCGTTACCGATCCGGTGGCCGCCGGTCTTGTGGAGTCGCTTGAAGCGCCTGGACGGGCTGTCACCGGTGCATCCGACATGGCGCCGATCGACCAGCAGATCAAGCTGTTGCTTTCGATTAAGCCGATGGACACGGTGGGGCTTCTCTACAACGCGGGCGAACCGAATTCTGTCGTGCAGGTGGAGGAGGCCAAGCGTCTGCTCGAAGCGGCCGGTGTGGACGTCGTGGAGATGTCAGCGGCTTCAACGAACGATGTGGCGCAGGTGACGCAGAATCTGGTGGCACGCGTTGACGGCATCTACGTGCCGACTGACAACACGATGGCCAGCACCGCAGTCACTATCGGCGAGATCACCACCGAGGCGAAAATTCCCGCCGTGCACGGTTCGGTCGAGCAGGTGCAGAACGGCGGTCTTGCCACGATCGGGCTGAACTATACGAACAACGGTGAAATTGCGGCGGCCAAAGCGGTCGAGATACTGAAGGGCAAGGATGCCTCGACCATCCCGGTCGGCATCGACACGGACGTCACCCTGTTCGTCAATCGAGAGGTGGCTGTGGCCATCGGCCTCGACCCTGACGCGATCGTCATTCCGGAGTAAATGATGGGTTCCATTGCCTTATCATCTCTGAGCCAGGGGCTCTTGTGGGCAGTCATGGCGATCGGCGTGTATGTCACGTTTCGGATCCTCAATACCGCCGATCTTTCCGCCGAAGGCACGTTTCCTCTGGGTGCGGCCGTGGCGGCATCCCTGATGGCCGCAGGGTGGCCGGCGCTGCCGGCCACCCTGATCGCCTGGGGTGCCGGCATGCTGGCGGGACTGGTTGCCGGATTTGTCCACACGAAAATGAAAATTCCCGGGCTGTTCACCGGCATTCTCATGCTGACCGGCCTGTACTCGGTCAACCTGAGAATACTGGGCCGCCCGAACATCCCGTTCATCGGGCTGGAAACGCTGATGCAGAGAGCCGCAGCCGTAACGGGCGGCCGCCTGACGGCAGCAGTGGCCGTCGGCCTGATCGCGCTGACACTCGTTATTTTTCTCTTCGTCTGGTTTTTTCAGACAGAAGTCGGACTCGCCATTCGGGCGACCGGCAATAACCAAACGATGGCGGAGGCCAACGCCATCCATATCGATCGGATGAAGATGATCGGCTACATGATCGGCAACGGATTCATCGCGCTCTCCGGCGCCCTGATCGCACAGAACAACGGCTATGCCGACATCGGCATGGGCATCGGGACGATCGTCATCGGTCTTGCCTCGATCATTGTCGGTGAAGTGCTGTTCGGAAGACGCGGCTTTGTCATGTCCCTGATTGCCGTCACGATCGGATCGATTGTCTACCGGCTGGTGATCGACGCCGTCCTCGCGCTCGGTGTCGATCCGCAGGACATCAAGCTGTTCTCGGCCGTGATGCTGGCCGTTATTTTGTGGCTGCCGAATCGCTTCGGCACGCTGAAAGGAAGGATACGCACATGAATCAGACACTGTCCATCGTCGGTCTGCAAAAAACATTTGAGAGGGGGCAGGCCCTCGAAAAACAGGTATTGAAGCAGGTCAGCCTGACCTTGGCGCCCGGCGAGTTCATCTCCGTCATCGGGAGCAACGGGGCTGGCAAATCGACCCTGATCAATTGCATCGCCGGCGCCGTCACGGCCGATAACGGCACGATCCGGCTCGACGGCGAGGACATCACGAAGAAACGGACCGACCTGCGCGCCAAAGATGTCGCACGCGTTTTTCAGGATCCGAAGCTCGGCACCGCCGGCCATTTGAGTGTAGAGGAAAATCTCGCGATCGCCGATCGGCGGGGACAAAAAAACCGCTTCAAACGCGGCGTGCACGGTTCCGATCTGGCGCGCTTCAGAGAGAAGCTGGCTGTACTCGATCTTGGCCTTGAATCACGTTTGCATGCACCTGCCGATACGCTGTCCGGCGGTCAGCGGCAGGCACTCACGCTGATCATGGCGACGATGCAGCGGCCGAAGCTCTTGCTTCTTGACGAGCATACGGCCGCGCTCGATCCGAAAGCCAGCATGATGGTCATGCAGCTGACGGAACAGCTTGTCCGCGAGATGAAGCAGACGACCATGATGATCACGCACAATATGGAAAATGCTATCCGCTACGGCGACCGCCTGATCATGCTGCACGACGGTGAAATCGTGATCGACGTCCGGGGCGAGGCAAAAAAACGCCTCACCGTCGCTGAACTGGTTGACCGATTCCGGCATGCTACAGGTGATGCCGTCGTGTCGGACCGTCAGGTTCTTTCCGGTGAGGCGCTCGCAGCCATGTGAGCGTCAGACGTGGATTGCCCCGTCGCGGGCGTTCCGCATGGCCTCCATAATGCCTTCCGACAAGGTCGGGTGCACGTGAATCATGCCGATGATGTCCTCGGGCAGCAATTCTGAACTTCTTGCGAGCAATAGCTCGTGAATCAGTTCGGTTGCTTCGGCACCGACGATGTGTGCACCGATCGTTTCGTCCGTCTTCTCGTCGATCAGAATCTTGATCAGTCCGTCCGGCGCCTCTGAAGCCACTGCCCGCCCGATGCCCCGGTAAGGGAACCGAAGCGTTTTATAGGCAAGGCCTTTGTCTTTGGCCGCACGCTCGGTCAGACCGAAACTTGCGACCTCAGGTACAGAGTATGTGCCGGCCGGTATTGATAGCTTGTCCAGCGCCTTTTTTTCGGCTTTGCCGGCGGCGTGCAGGACGGCGATCTCGCCTTCGGCCGAAGCGACGTGCGCGAGGAGCGGTGTCCGCACAATGTCCCCGATGGCATAAATGCCCGGAACCGCCGTCTCATAATAGTCTCCTACCTTGACGAAACCGCCGCCGTCAAGTTCGATGCCGGCGTCTTCCAGACCGAGACTGCCGGTGTTCGGGGCGCGACCGACCGCGACCAGAATCAGGTCGGCGGTGACCGTCTCCTGCTTGCCGTTTTTATCCAGCAGCACGTCATGTTTCCCGTTCTTTTTTTCCTGTGACAGCGCTTTCGTCGACACGTGCATTTTTATGCCGCGTTTTTTGAAGGAGCCGGCCAGAATTTCGGCTGTTTCGTCATCTTCCAGCGGCAGAATATGCGGTTCCATTTCCACCAGATGCACGTCAACGCCGAAGGCGTTCATAATGTGCGCGAATTCAACGCCGATTGCGCCGGCGCCGAGAATCAGGATGCTGGCCGGGAGTGATTCCAGCGCAAGCGCCCCGGTTGAGGTGAGCACCGTGTCTTCATCGGTTTCAAAACCGGGGATCGACTTTGATCTCGAACCGGTTGCCACAATGATTTTTTTGCCCTGGACTACGGTGCCGTCCTTGAGCGACACCTCGCCGGCACGGATATTCACCGCCTCGCCGGCGATCAGCTCAACGTTGTTCTTTTTCAGAAGTGACGCGACGCCCTTGCTCAGGCGGTCCGCCGCCTTTTTCACCTTGGCGCGGACTTTGCCGTAGTCAAACGACTCGGTGTCAACTTTGACGCCGAGGTGCTCCAGCTCCCGGATCGAGCTGAATATGCCCGCCTGATGGATCAGCGCCTTGGAGGGGATGCAGCCGACATTCAGGCAGACCCCGCCGACCTTGTCTTTTTCAATGATGGCGGCCGTGAGGCCGAGCTGGGCGGCGCGGATGGCGGCTACATAACCGCCGGGGCCCGCGCCCACCACGAGCAGATCGTAAATTGCAGATTGTGTCACGTGCAGCTCCTTAATAAAGTGCCCGAATCGGCGACTCGATCATCTGTTTCAGATCATTGAGAAACAGCGCGCCGACCGCGCCGTCGATGGTGCGGTGGTCGCATGACAGACTGAGTCTCATCAGCGAGCGGATCACGATTTCGTCATCGTCCGAGACGACAACGTCCTTTTTGATCGCACCGACGGCCAGAATGGCCGAGCCGGGCGGGTTGATGATGGCCGTGAAGTCATCGATCCCGAACGAACCGAGACTGCTGATCGTAAAGGTCGCTCCCGTGTATTCTTCGGGCGTCAGACGGTTGTTCTGCGCTTTGTCCACGAGTATGGCGAGTTCCTCATTGATCTGCAGGATGCCTTTGCCGGCGGCATCCCGCACGACAGGGGTAATCAGGCCGTCCTCCTGTGCGACGGCCAGGCCGATATCAATCCGGCCGAACTGAATAATGGAGTCACCGTTCCAGCCGGCGTTGACGCGGGGGTGCCGTTTGAGCGCTTCGGCCGCGAGCTTGATCAGGAACGCGTTGACGGAAACACTCTCAGCAGCCGTCTTGTTGAGCTGCCGGCGTGCGTCCATCAGCCGATCGACCTCTGCTGATACTTTAAGGTAGTAGTGCGGTGCCGAGAATTTTGATTCCGCGAGGCGTTCGGCGACGATGCGCCGCACGTTGTTGTGCGGAATCACGATGTCCTCCCGGGCGGCCTGGACGGCGGCGGGGGCTTTTGCAGGTGCTTTTCTGACAGTGCTTCGTGCCGCGTCCACGTCGGCCTTGACGATTCGTCCGGCCGGTCCGCTGCCGGCGATATCGGCCAGGTTCAGGCTGTATTCGGCCGCAAGTTTTCTCGCCAGCGGTGACGACCGGATGAAGTCGGAACCGGACGGCTCCGCTTCCGTTTCTACGTCGGCGGCAACTTCCTGATCAGTGTCAGCGGCAGCCGGTGCCTCATCAGGCGGTATTTTACTCGCGGTTTTTGCGTCTTTTTTCGTCTCTGCTGCCGCTTCTTCAAGCAGGTCCGAGACGTCCTCGCCTTCCTCGCCGACGATGGCAATCAGATCACCGACCGCGGCTTCGGCACCTTCCGGCACCACAATTTTGAGAAGGACGCCGTCGACGATTGACTCATAATCCATCGTCGCCTTATCCGTCTCCACTTCACAGAGGATATCTCCCGTGCTGACAGTGTCGCCTTCTTTTTTCAGCCAGCTTGAAATCAGGGCTTTTTCCATGGTTGGCGAGAGCGCCAGCATAAGCAGTTTTTCTGCCATCAGTTACCTCCCTTAAAGGTACAGGACCTTTTTGGCTGCCGTCAGAATTTTCTCGACGGACGGCTGGACAGCAAGTTCCAGCTTGTGGTTATAGGGCATCGGTACATCGTCGGATGAAACCAGTTCAACCGGTGCATCCAGCATGTCGAAACAGTTGCGCGACACGAGCCAGGCAACGTGCGAGCCGACGCTGGCAAACGGCCACGATTCATCGATGACGACACAGCGGTTCGACCGTCTGACCGACTCATAAATGGTCTTCTCGTCCAAGGGACGGATCGAGCGCAGGTCAATGACTTCAGCGTCCACGCCCATTTTTTCCAGTTCGGCTGCGGCTTCAAGCACCATGCGAAGCGGTTTTGCGTGGGTGACGAGCGTGATGTCCGTGCCCTTTCGCTTGATGTCCGCCTGGCCGAACGGTATCAGGTATTCCTCCTGCGGGACTTCGCCCTTCCAGCTGTACATCATTTCGGCTTCGAGAAATATCACCGGATTGTCGTCGCGGATCGCGGTCTTCAGAAGACCTTTCGCGTCGTACGGCGTCGCCGGAGCGACGACCTTGAGGCCGGGGATGTGTGCATAAATCGATTGGAGTGCCTGTGAATGCTGGGCTGCCAGGTATTCGGCCGGCCCGTTCGGTCCGCGGAAGACAATCGGGATCTTGATCTGGCCGCCCGACATGTAAAGCATTTTCGCCGCGTTGTTGACGACCTGGTCGTATGCCATCAGCGAGAAGTTGAATGTCATCCATTCCACGATGGGACGCAGGCCGGCCATAGCGGCTCCGATGCCGAAACCGGTGAATCCCTCTTCGGAAATCGGTGTGTCCATGACGCGCCGGTCGCCGTACTTGTCGAGCAGTCCCTGCGTCACTTTGTAGGCACCGTCATATTCGGCGACTTCTTCGCCGAGAATGAAGACGCGCTCGTCGCGCGACATTTCCTCATCGATCGCCTGCCGGATTGCTTCGCGGTATGTGATCTCAGCCATTGACAGCCTCCTTTGCATATACATCTTCAAAACGCGTGTCGAGTTCCGGTTCCGGACTATTCTCGGCAAATTCCGCTGACGCATCTGCTGCAGCGCGCGCACGCTTATCCATTTCCTTGTATTCGTCTTCCGTCAGCAGTCCGCCGGCTGTCATCACCGATTTCAGATAAAGGATCGGATCCTGCTGGCGGTATGTTTCGAGCTCTTCCTTGGTGCGGTAGCGGCCCGGATCACTCATGGAATGCCCGCGGTAGCGGTACGTCTGCATTTCGAGCAGCGTCGGAACCCCCTCTTCCTTTGCCTGTCGGACAGCCTCTTCTGTGGCTTCGTAGACGGCGAGCACATCCATTCCGTTCACCTGTTTGCCGGGTATGCCGTAGGATTCGCCCATGCGGTAAAGATCGTGTGTTCCGGACACCCGGCGAAAATCGGTGCCCATGCCGTACTGGTTGTTTTCGCAGATATAAACAATCGGGATGTTCCAGATCTTGGCGAGGTTCAGACTCTCGTGGAACGCCCCCTGATGGATGGCACCGTCACCGAAATAGCACAGCACGACACCGTCTGTCTTATTGTATTTGAATGTATACGCCATGCCGGTGGCGAGCGCGATGTGACTGCCGACGATGCCATGACCGCCGTACATGCCTTTCTCCACATCGAACAGGTGCATCGAGCCGCCTTTGCCGCGGGAGCATCCCGTTGCCTTGCCGTAAAGCTCAGCCATAATGACATTCGGTTCCATGCCGACCGCGAGCGCGTGCCCATGATCGCGATAGGCCGTGATCACAAGGTCCCTGCTCAGGTCGAGCGCCTGAATGGAGCCGACAGCCACGGCTTCCTGACCGATATAAAGATGGCAGAAACCGCCGATCTTCTGAAGTCCGTACATCTGGCCCGCTTTTTCTTCCAGCCGGCGCATCAGCACCATCTGGTCGAGCAGTTTGAGCAGGAAATCCCGGTCATAGTTTTTGATTAACTGGTCCATCTTCTGTTCCGTCATCTCATCGCTCCTCGACGTCAAATGTCACCACTTCACGGTGATTTTTCATCGGCTGATACCAGGCCGCTTCCTCGATCACGGTTTCCAGCACGACAAAATCTGTCTTATCCGGATTGACACGCCAGAATATGTTCAGGTGCCTGCCGACGGATTCCATCACCTGGGCTTTCAGCGACGGATTGTCGATGATATTGATGCCGCCCCTCACGTTGATGATCTGGTCCAGCGATTTTGTCTGAATCAGCCACTCAACCCGGTTATTGTCGTCAAGCTGCAGGATTTTCTTGAAATCCGGTGCGGTCACAGCGAGCAGAACACCCGGCATGTCAGGCACCACGGCCGGCGTCATCCAGCGCGCGTGCGGATGTCCCTCTTTGTCAACCGTCGCAAGGACTGCCGATTTGGCATCCGCCAGCACGGCTGCAATTTTGTTCATCATTTCCTGGGTGGTCACAGATGCGCCCTCCTGTTATTGATTTTTTTATTAAAAGTTATTTGTTACATCGTAGCGGGAACAGGCACAAACACAGCGCGCTATGTTACGGAGCGCCGGATTTGACGAAGATGCGCGTCATGACCGGAACAAGTATACTGAAGCGAGATGTGGCAAATTTTTAATGTTTACTGTAACATTCTGAAAATTTGGATTGCACTGACTTGGTATCCTGATTATTGAACTTGCCATTATGCTGGAAAGGCGGTAGACATGTGACGGAACCGATCTTGACCATGGACAATATCGACAAGCGTTTCCCCGGGGTTCATGCACTGAACGATGTGCATTTCGATCTCTATCCGGGAGAAGTGCATGCGCTGGTCGGCGAAAACGGCGCGGGCAAATCGACGCTGATGAAGATTCTGGCCGGCATTTACACAAAGGACGGCGGCACCATCACGTATGACGGCCGGCCGATCGAGCTGTCAAATACGCGAGAGGCGCAGGACATCGGCATCAGCATCATTCATCAGGAATTGAACATGATGAACCATCTGACGGTGGCGCAGAATATGTTTATCGGCAAGGAGAGCAGAAGAGGCATTTTTCTGGATGACCGCGCCGATAACGAGAAGGCGGCCGCCGTGCTGGCACAACTCGGCATGCAGTCGATCGATCCGCGAGAAACCGTTGCCAATCTGACCGTCGGGCGGCAGCAGATGGTGGAAATCGGCAAGGCACTGACCTATAATTCCAAAATTCTCATTCTGGACGAACCGACGGCAGCCCTGTCGGATCAGGAGATTGACTATCTGTTCGGCATCATCAGGGAGCTGCAGGACGACGGTGTCGCCATGATTTACATTTCGCACCGCATGGATGAGATCTGGCGCATTTCGGACCGCATCACGGTTTTGCGGGACGGTGAATACATCGGTACCGTAAAGACGAAGGAAGTCAAGCAGGACAAGGTAATCCAGATGATGGTCGGACGCACGATCTTTGTTGAGACAAAATCGGAAAGTGCCATACCGGCCGATGCGGAAACAGTGCTGGAAGTGCGCGGGCTGAATGCCGGGCGCATGGTTCAGGATGTCAGCTTCGACTTGAAGCGCGGTGAAATTCTCTGTATTGCGGGGCTTATGGGCGCCGGGCGCACCGAAACGGTGCGTGCGCTGTTTGGCGCCGATAAAAAAGAATCGGGCGAGATTATTGTCGAAGGCAGTCCGGTCCACATTGTGACGCCGGCAGATGCCGTCCGGGCCGGCATATCCTATTTGTCGGAAGACCGGAAACGATACGGCCTGGCAATGGGCATGAACGTGGCGGAAAACTCGGTGATGGCCTGTTATGAAAATTATCTCAACGGCCCCTTCATCGACCAGTCAAAAATCAATGCCGAGGCCGAGCGCTACGTGGAGAAGCTGGAAACGAGAACGCCCGGTGTGAACCAGCTTGTGCGCAATTTGTCAGGCGGAAACCAGCAGAAGGTCGTCGTCGCCAAATGGCTGATCCGGAACAGCAATATCTTTATTTTTGACGAGCCGACTCGCGGTATCGATGTCGGCGCGAAGAATGAAATATATAAGCTCATCCATGAACTGGCCGCCGAAGGCAAGTCCATTATCGTGATTTCCTCGGAACTGCCCGAAGTGCTGCGCCTGGCCGACCGCATCGTGGTCATGGCTGAGGGGCGCATCACCGGAATTCTGCCGGCCGGATCGAGCCAGGAAATGATCATGAATCTGGCTCACGATATCAGTGCATAATGAGGAGTGTTGACATGACAGTAACGGAGACAACAAAGAAAAAGTCCCAATTGAAGGGGAGCAGCTCGCAGCGGCTGTTTGCGTTCATCGCCTTGCTCGCGATTTACGGCGTGTTTGCCGTGTTCGGCAATCGTTTCTTTACCTACAACACGTTCATCAACATTCTGGACCAGTCGTATTACATCGGCTTCCTGGCTGTTGGCGTCACGTTTGTCATTATCACGGGCGGCATCGACCTCTCGCTCGGCACGGTCGCCATGTGCTCGGCGATGTTCGGACTGATTGCATTCAAAGCCGGCGTGCCGTTTGTCCTTTCCCTCCTGATCATTGCGCTGGCCGGCATCACTTTCGGCCTGCTGAACGGCGTGCTCGTGTCATACCTGAAACTGCCGGCTTTTATCGCCACGATGGGCACCATGATGATTGCGCTCGGCACATCGGCCATCATTTCGAATGTTCAGACGCAGCACTTTCCCAGCCGTGCCGACCCGGTGAACGGCTGGTTCAAGAGCGTATTTCAGAACTTTGAAGTGATCACGGGGCCGAACCCGGCTGACAAATTCCGCGTGCCGAGCGGAGCCTTCTGGCTGATCGGCACGATCATCCTCGCGATCATTGTTCTCAACAAGACGCGCGTCGGACGCTACACCTTCGCCATCGGCAGCAACGAGGAAGCCGTCCGCCTTTCCGGTGTCGAAGTCCGCAAATGGAAGATCATTCCGTACGCCATCTCCGGTCTCGGCTCCGGCCTGGCCGGCATCATGTACGGTGCCACGTTTACCACGATTTATCCCCAGTCCGGACAGGGGCTTGAGCTGGACGCCATTGCTGCGGTTGTCATCGGCGGCACATCCCTGTCAGGCGGTGTCGGTTCCATTCTCGGAACGGTCATCGGTGTGTTTATCATGAGCGTGCTGCAGGTGGGACTTTTGTCCCTTGGCGTGCAGCCGCATTATCAGAAAGTGCTGACCGGTGTCGTCGTCATTGTGGCGGTGTTCATCGATATTCAGCAGCACAGCCGTCGTGAAACCTGAGTAATCAGGATCACATATACACCACATGGAAATCTAAGGAGGTTAACATGAAAAAGACAAGACTGATTAGCTTGCTGTCCTTGCTGCTCGTTCTGGTTCTGGCCATCTCGGCCTGTAATCCGACGCCTGCAACGACAACAGCCGAGGCTCCGGCCGCAACGGATGCACCTGAGGAGACCGAGGCTGAAGCTGAAGAGACCGAGGCTGAAGCTGAAGAGACCGAAGCCGCAGAGGAAGCCACTGAAGCGGAAGCAGCCGATGACGAGACCCCGTATATCGCGGTCATCTCAAAAGGCTTCCAGCACCAATTCTGGCAGGTTGTCGCAAAAGGCGCTGAAGCAGCCGCTGAGGAATACGGCGTAGAAATCACCTTTGAAGGCCCGCCCACCGAAGACATGGTTGACGAGCAGGTGAAAATGCTGAATGCGGCACTGGCCAAGCAGCCGGCCGCGCTTGCACTGGCCGCGCTGTCCACGAGATCGGTTGACGACCAGCTGCGCCAGGCTCTGGCCGACGGCATCCCCGTCATCGGCTTTGACTCCGGTGTACCGGAAGCACCCGAAGGGGCCGTTCATGCGACTGCGTCGACGAACAATCGCAATGCTGGCGCGCTCGGTGCCGAACACATGTATGAAGCCGTCAAGGAGAAGCTGGCCGAAGGCGAAGAGGGAAGCCCGATTCGCATCGCCGTGATCTCACAGGACGCCACATCGGAATCCGTGACAGGCCGTACATTCGGCTTTGTTGACAAAATGGTGGAACTCGTCAAAGCTGGCGGCATTGAAACCGTCGCGGTGACAGGCCACGACCTGTTCATTCCTGAAGATCAGGAAGAAGGCGCGCTTGATGCCGCCACTGTCGTCATTGACGTAGGCGTGTCTTCAGGCACCCAGGCAGGCCAGATCCTGACGACGATTCAGGCACTCATGAACAAAGACAATGTCGTCGGCATCTTCGCGTCGAACGAGCTTTCAGCCAACGGCATTCTTGACGCCACAAACGAAGGCGAAGACCTGGGCGACGTGGTCGCCGTCGGATTCGACGCCGGCATCCGTCAGAAGACGGCCGTTCAGGAAGGACTCTTCCTCGGCTCCGTCACACAGGATCCTTTCCAGATTGGCTACAAAGCCGTTGAACTGGCTTACAAAGCCTACATGGGCGAAACCGTTGAAGATGTTGATACGGGCGCCAAATTCTACGACAAAGACAATCTCTCCGATCCTTCGATCAATGAGCTCGTCTACGAGTAAATCCACATTCAACCGCTGATGCGGTTCGGGAGCTGCGCCTGCCAGCGGCAGGCGC
>DUPJ01000137.1 GCA_012838355.1 Clostridiaceae bacterium | reverse complement strand
GCCTGCCGTTCAAGTACTCGGGTTCACGGAGCTTTCAGTTAACGCTCGACGTACGCATCCCGGAATACAAGGTTGTTCGTCGGTGTAAGGTACCAGCCCTTCACATAATCCTTCATCATCAGGTTCGTGTTTCTGTAGTACAGGAACACGGCCGGGTAATCCGCCATCAGGATGTCTTCCGCTTCACGCATGAGCGTGACAGCTGCTGCGGGATCCGTTTCCTTCTTTGCTTCGGCCACCTTTTCGTCATAGGCCGGATTTGAATAGAAGGTGTTGTTGACCGATTCGTCCGTGACAAAGAGCGGGAAGAACGTCATCGGATGCAGATAGTCGGCGCCCCAGCCCATGGCGGCGACTTCGTAGTTGCCGGCCTGAACGTTCGTATAGTAGACAGCCCACTCTTCGGTCGATATCTCCACATCGATGCCGAGATTGTCGGTCCACATCTGAGCCAGTGCCTCGACGACCGTCTTCACCTGCGGGTTCGTGTAGTAGGACAGCTGCATGGTCGGGAAGCCTTCCCCGCCCGGATAACCGGCTTCAGCCAGCGCCGCCTGCGCCTCTTCAACCTGAGCGGTCGGCAGAATGCCGTAATCGGAGCGCCCTTCCGTATAGTCAACGCCGTCCACCGAATATCCGGAGGCGACAAGACCTGTGGCCGGTGTATCGGAACTCAGGAGGACGTTGTCGATCAGGGACTGACGATCGATCGCCAGGTTCAACGCTTTTCTCACATTGACATCATCGTAGGGGGCCTTGCCGTTATTGAGGAGATAATACGTTGTGCCATAGGCAGGCAGCGAGTAGAAATCGTCGGATTCTGCCTTCAGTCTCGGCACGTCGGCCAGCGGCACTTCGCGGAAACCGTCAATCTCGCCGGCTTCAAACGCGGTCAGCGCTGTCGCCTGCTCCTTGATGTACCGGAAAACAATTTTCTGCAGCTTGACATTCTCGGCATCGTAGTAATGCTCATTCTTCTCCATCACGACCGATTCGCCGAGGTTCATCTCCGTAACTTTGAACGGACCGTTCACAATGTATGTCTCGGGAGACAAGGTCCACTCGTCGCCGTTCGCATCAATCGTCGCCTTTTGGACCGGTGCGAACACGTGCATCGACAGGATGTCGAGGAAGAACGGTGCCGGTTCAATCAGCTCAATCACGAGCGTATTGGCATCGGGCGATTTGACGCCGAGGCTGTCCGCGTCGCCTTCACCTTCGTAGAACGCTTCCGCTCCTGCGATGTAGCCGGTCAGCATCGTCACGTACTGGGCTGCCGTTTCCGGTGTCAGCACGCGCTGAATTGAATAGACAAAGTCTTCGGCCGTGAGCGGCGTGCCGTCACTCCATTTCAGACCTTCGCGCAAGGTGAAGGTATACGTTTTTCCATCCTCGGAAATATCCCAGCTCTCTGCCAGGGCTGGCTCCAGCGAGTTCTCGCGGTTGGTTCTGACAAGTCCTTCAAAGGCGTTCGACAGGAACGGACTGGCAAATGAGTTGCTCGTCACGTTCGGATCGATCCCGTCCGGCTCGTTATGCAGAACAAATGTCAGTGTATTGTCCCCGTCACTTGCGTACGTCATGGCACTGCCCAGAATGAGACTCAGGACGAGTACCAGCAGTAAAGCGAGTTTTCTTGTTTTCATGCTTATTCCTCCATATTTGTGGATTTCATTTATGTTCCCGGCGTATCAGCCGTATAAATGACAGGCGACGGCGTGTTCTCCGTCTTGTTTTTCAAGCAGCGGCTCGACCTTCATGCAGATGTCCATTTTGTAAGGACAGCGCGTGTGGAAACGGCAGCCGTGAGGCGGATCGATCGGACTCGGCAGATCGCCTTCGATCTCACTTTTGACCCTGGCTCTCGCCAGAACGGGATTCGGTATCGGGATGCTGCCGAGAAGCCCTTTTGTGTAAGGATGCAGCGGATTCTGATAAATGGCTTCGGACGACGAGTACTCGACCAGCTGTCCGAGGTACATTACCCCGACATCGTCGGAAACGTACCGCACCATGGAAAGATCGTGCGCGATGAAGAGATACGTCAGATTCCGTTCATTTTGAAAATCCTTCAGCATATTCACAATCTGTGCCTGTATCGACACGTCGAGCGCCGAGATCGGTTCATCACAGATGACGATGTCAGGGCGCAAAATGAGGGCGCGGGCGATGCAGATACGCTGGCGCTGACCGCCCGAAAACTCATGGGCATAGCGGCGTGCGTGCTCGTCGCCAAGCCCCACAAGCGCCAGCATGTCAAAAACGAGCTCGTCGATTTCCTTGCGGTTCGCCGTCACATCGTGTGCCTTCAGCGGTTCCGCAATAATGTCCCTGACCGTCATGCGGGCATTCAGCGACGCATATGGATCCTGAAAGATCATCTGCATCTTGCGCCTGAGCGGTTTCAGCGTTTTCTGGTTCATGGACGTGATGTCCTGCCCGTCCAGAAAAATGTGTCCCGCGGTCGGTTCGTAAATCCGGGTTACGGTGCGCGCGACGGTCGACTTGCCGCAGCCGGACTCGCCGACCAGTCCTAGTGTCTTGCCTTTTTTTAAAACGAATGAAAGATCGTCGACGGCATGGACGACACGCCCTTTTCCGAGCGGAAAATGCTTGGTCAGGTTTTTCACTTCCAGCATGATGCTCACAATGTGTCCTCCGTCCGTTCCCTGTTACGATACATGGCGTCGGTGACAGTCCGAAACGGGTGATCCAGTTCCCTGGCTCCCTCGGTCAGGAGCCAGCAGCGCGAATGATGGCCTTTTCCCGCATCGACGAGCGGTGCCGGGTTTTCAAGACAGATTTCACGTGCTTCGGGACAGCGCGGCGCAAACGGGCAGCCGGCCGGCGGATTCAGCATATCGGGCGGTGATCCGGGAATCGGCACCAGCCGCGTGGCTTTTTCCTGCTCCAGCGACGGGATCGAGGCCATCAGGCCAAGCGTGTAAGGATGCAGGGGACGAGCAAAAATATCGTCGATCGACGCATCCTCCATAATCTGTCCGCCGTACATCACCAGCACACGGCTGCAGAGGTCGGCCACGACGGCAAGATCGTGCGTGATGAAGAGAATCGACGTGCCGAGTTCCGACTGCAGCTGACGCATCACTTTCAGGATCTGGTCCTGGATCGTGACATCGAGCGCTGTCGTCGGTTCGTCGGCAATCAGGATGCCCGGCTGCATGGCGAGTGCCAGCGCCATCATGACGCGCTGGCGCATGCCGCCTGACAGCTCATGCGGGTATTGCCGATAGCGCTTCTCCGCTTCCGGGATGCGGACACGGTTGAACAAGGCGATGACCTGAGCCTTTCGTTCCTTCGCCGATAGCCGGCTGTGCTCACTGAGCATCTCTGCGACCTGCGCTCCGACCGTCATGACAGGATTTAAAGACGACATCGGGTCCTGAAAGATCATGGCAATTTCTTTGCCGCGGATGCTGCGCAGCTGCCTGGCGCTATATGTCGAAATGTCCTTTCCCTTGTAAAGGATACTGCCTGCCTCGATTTTCGCGGTCGGCGCGACAAGACGGATGAGCGACATGCTCATGACCGATTTGCCGCTGCCTGATTCGCCGACAATACCCAGTATTTCTCCCTCGTTCAAATGGAAAGAAACACCGCGCACCGCCTGCACGGCACCGTTGCCGGTATGAAACGTCGTCTTCAGATTATTGACTTCAAGTATCGCCGACATCATCCGCCTCACTTCTTCAGTTTGGGATCAAGCGCATCGCGCAGACCGTCACCGACAAAATTGAAGGCAAACATAATCAGGCAGATCACGAGTGACGGGGCGAATAACTGGTATGGCGTCATCCGCAGCGCACCGATCGCATCATTGCTCATCGTTCCGAGCGAAGACATCGGCGGAGCCACCCCGAGTCCGATATAACCGAGGAATGCCTCGAGAAATATGGCGGACGGTATCATCATCGTGGCGGTGACGAGAATCGGTCCCATGGCGTTCGGAAGCAGGTGCCTGAACAGAATCGTCCCGTTCGACGAGCCGATGGTCCTGGCCGCCAGCACAAATTCATTGTGCTTCAGCGTATAGATCTGACCGCGCACCACTCTGGCCATATTGACCCAGTAGACCGACGACAGAGCGATGATGATACTGAGAAATCCGCTCTTCAGCACGACCATGATAAGAATGACGTAGAGGGTCAGCGGAATCGTACTGATGATGTCGACAATCCGCATCATGACCTGGTCGGCGGTGCCTCCGATATACCCCGATATGCCCCCGTACAGAATCCCGATCGTCATGTTCACGAGCGTCGCCACGAAGGCCACGATCAGGGAGATGCGGGAACCGTACATCAGCCGCGTCAGGAGATCCCGGCCGAGCGCGTCGCTGCCGAGCCGAAATGACTGATTCCACACGGTTCGGCGCTCCGCCTCAAGCGGTTTGCCGTCAACCAAAAACGCGGGCGGCTTCTCCCGGTAGGCCAGCACGAGATCCGTCTCGTCATCAACGGCAAAAGACATCGTGCGGTTGATGCCGTCCTCCCCTGTTTTTTGGAGGGAACGCAGGAGAGTGCCTTCCGGCGTCACCTCTATGACTTTGAGCGATGTGGTGATGTAGAAATAGGACCCCTCCGCAGGAATCAGCTCAAGACGCGGCGGAATATTGGCAAACTCAAGCGACTGTGTCGTGTATGAATAGGGGGAAATGAACGGCCCGACGAAGGCAAACAGGAGCAGGAGCACGATCAGGACGAGACCGAAGACAGCCGTGAATTTCCGCGTAAACCGGAAGACTACATCTCCGAAAAATGTGCGGTTTTTCGCGTATATCCGTTCCCGATCAGCGGCCTGCACCGTCACTTTATCCCACGTAGCCACGGCTAAGCCTCCATCCTGATGCGGGGATCGATAATGGTATAAAAAATGTCCACGATAAACGTCATCACGATCAGGAACGTCGCGTAGAATACCGTAATCCCCATGATCGCCGTGTAGTCGCGCTGTCCGACCGAGTCAACGAAGTAAACGCCCATGCCGGGGATGGCAAAGATCTTTTCAATCACGAACGAACCGGTCAGCAGTGCCGCAATCGTCGGCCCCAAAATCGTAATCACAGGGATGAGCGCATTTCGAAGTCCGTGCCGGACGATCACCTTCACCTCTGAAAGCCCTTTCGACCTGGCTGTGCGGATATAATCCTGTCCCATCACTTCCAGAAGTGAAGACCGCATCAGACGCGCGATAAAGGCGAGCGAATAGCCGCCGAGCGAGACGACCGGCAAGATGTACCCCTGCCACTTGTCGAGGGAGAATACCGGCAGCCAGCCGAGCTTATGCGAAAAGAGATACATCAGCAGTGTCGCAATCACGAAGGACGGGATCGTCACACCCAGGGTGGCGATCGTCATGACGAAGCCGTCCTGCCATTTGCCGTTTTTCAGCGCAGCCCAGATGCCAAGCGGAATCGACACAGCGAGAATAAACAGAATCGTAATGCCGCCGAGCTTTGCCGAAACGGGAAATCCGTTCTCGATGAAGTCGTTCACCGTTTTGCCAGGGTACTTGAAGGAAGGACCGAGATCAAAGGTCAGAAATCCCTTGATGTAATCAAAAAACTGAACATAAAGCGGTGCGTCGAGATTGTATCTTGCCCGCATCTCCGCTTCGACCCTGGCAGGCAGCTGGCGTTCTGCCGTAAAGGGACCGCCCGGGACGGCATGCATCAGGCTGAAGGTCAAAAATGCGATGACAAAAAGCGATAGTATCATCAGCAAAATACGTTTTATCAGAAATCTGGCCACGCCTTGTCTGTCCTCCCCCAGCCTTGCTGCCGCCTAGTATATTCATGCAGTGCAATGAACTATTTTTGCATTATCTTTCGCGAAACGCAATCGACAATATGCAGGGATACTCTCACACCTACCGTCGTAATACGCGTAATGTGCCTATATATACAGGAGGCAGTATTCTGCTAGTATTGATAAAACAGCGAGTTGGTGAGGTGCACATATTATGAAAAAGCTTGGAATCATCGGCGGCATGGGCCCCCTCGCAGGCTGCGAATTTTACCGGATGCTAATCGAAGCGACACCTGCCAGCTGTGACCAGGAGCATTTTGATGTAATTCTCTCGGGCCATGCCAGCATCCCGGATCGCACTGAAGCCATCGAGAGCGGGAACAGCGCGCCGCTGGTAGCGGCCATTGGCGAAGACCTCGATCTGTTTTCCAGGAACGGCATGGCGCTCGTGACGATCCCGTGCAATACGAGCCACACATTCTACGAAGAGCTGGCGAGCATTTCGTCCGTTCCCATTTTCAACATGGTCAAGAATGCCGTCGTCGAATTGAGAGAAAAGTTTGGTGAACGACCTGTGACGCTGTTTTCGACGCGAGGCACATATCGTTCCGAAGTGTACAGCAAATACGCGCAGGCCGCGGGTCTTGATCTGCGCTATCCGACGAAGGAGGATCGGGAAGCGGTCATGCGCGCCATCTACCACGTCAAGTCGACACAGGAAGTTCGCATCCCCTGGCTTGATCCCCTGCTGGACAAGTATACTCAGAACGGTGGTCTGGTCCTGTTTGCCTGCACAGAACTGTCTGTACTCGATATTTTGCCAGAGCACAAACACAGCGTAGCGGACGCCATGACCATGATGGCCCTTGCCGTCGTGAAATTGATGACGGCAGCCGATCCCGATTTTGACACCATGTTGCCGCGATACACGGGCGCCCCTGATGCGATTGGAAAGAACGGCAGACAATGATGTACCATGATGGCAAGCACAAGCGGAGATTTTGATGAAGGCAGCGGAAAACAATCATTTACTGACACAATCGGTATTGCCAGTTCTCTTGGGCACTGACATGAACGCATACGGCGTGGCCGTTCAGTTCCATGCGGCGTATGGCATCAAGTCGCTGGCAATCGGCAAGGGCCGACTCGTATATACGGAAAAATCGAAGATTATTGACGTTATTACGTTTGACGGGTTCGATCAGCCGGATGTCTTCGTCGAGACGATGCAGCGGGAAGGCGCCCGCCTGAAGCAGCAATACGACCACCTCATTCTGCTGGCTTCCAATGACAACTATGCCGAGCTGGCCATCAGTCACCGCGATCAGCTGGAAGGGCTGTTTCACCTGCCGTTTGCATCGAAATCCCTGATGGAACAGCTGATTCGGAAGGATCGCTTCTATGAACTGTGTGAGCGGCACGGACTCGCCTATCCGCAAACGGTAGTGGTGCACAAGGATGATTGGCATGAATCACTCAACCTGCCGTTTTCGTTCCCCGTCATGGCAAAGCCTTCCAATTCGACCACCTATTTTAACCTCGACTTTGACGGCAAGGAAAAAGCCTACTATGTGAAGGACCAGAAACGCCTTCAGGATGTCCTGCAGCTCGTCTACCACAGCGGCTACGAAGATGCCTTTATCATTCAGGACTATATACCCGGGGACGACACGAGCGGACTCGTAGCCAACGCCTACTGTGACGGCCGGGGCAAGGTGCGCATGCTGTCTCTTGGCAAACCGATTCTGGAGGATCCGACGCCGATCTACATCGGCAATTACGCGGCGATCCGCGAGGCAAGTGCACCGGAAGCGGCCCAGGAACTGATCACCTTCCTGGAAGCCATCGGATACACCGGCATGGCCAACGCCGATTTCAAATTTGACAGGCGCGACGGGCGTTACAAGGTTTTTGAGGTGAACCTGCGCCAGGGGCGGGCCAGCAATTATACGATGCTGTCCGGCTGCAATCTGGCAATAGCACTGGTGAACGACTTTGTCGAACAGAAAGAAGTCGATCCGGTTTTCGATAACGGCGAACCGTTTCTCTGGCTGAGCGTACCGCCGGAAGCGGCATCCTTGACTGAAGATCCTGAAAGCAAAGCCTTTGCAGAACACATGATCGGCATCGGACAGTATTCAGTCGGTTATCGCTACGAAAAAGATCTGTCACTCAAACGGCGGCTCATGCTGGCTAATTATGACAATACTCTGCTGGAGCGCTATCAGAAATATTTTGTATCAAGACGAGACAGGTAGGGAAAATGCCCAGAATCAGCTTAAATGACACCGCTAATTTGGCTCGCTATGACGCTTTTCTGCGTCAGTCACCGTTCGCGACATTCTATCAGGACCGCGGCTGGTCTCAGGTAAAAAACAACTGGACGCCGGCCTATTTTCTCTACGAACGGGATGGTGAAGTATGCGGCGCTGTGTCGGCTCTCAGTGTAACGGCAAAAAACGGCTATCCGTTTATCTACTGCAGCCGGGGCCCCGTGATGGATCCCGAGGACAAGGAGACGTGGCAGGCGATGCTGGCCGACCTCGGCGCATATGCCCGCTCGATCAACGCTTTTCTCGTTCGTTTCGATCCGGAACTCAGTGAAGACGACGCGCTGGCAGAGCATTTTTCGGATCTTGGCCTGACCGTGCGCTCGTCCGAGCTGCCGCTGTCTTCCTTCACGCAGCCGCGTCTGAATGCCATCCTCGACTTGAGCGGCAAGGATGCGGAACAGATACTGATGGGATTTGACGCCAAGAAACGCTACGACATAAGAGTCGGTCTGAAGCACGACATCGTCTTTTCACACGGGCGCGACACTCATTTTCTGAAGACATTCTCAGCCATGACCGACACCATGGCAGCACGCAAGGGCATCTCCACGCGTGACCATGCCTACTTCGATCGCATGCTTGCTGCATACCCTGAAGCCTTTATTGCACTGGGCAGCTATGAGGGCATGGACATATGCGGTGCCCTGATGATGCCTTACGGCAGGAAGTCGACGTATCTCTACGCAGCCTCGCTCGATCTGCACCGGTCAATTCAAGCTCCGAATGCGCTGCTCTGGCACCTGATTCAGGATGCGCTGAAAAAAGGCCACACGGCGTTTGACCTGGGCGGTGTCTTTGCCCTGGATCGCTCGTGTCATCTTTATGTATATAAAAAGAGCTTTGTCAAACAGGAAGGCATCACCGCCTATATCGGCGAGCTGGACCTTGTGATCGATCAGGAACTTTACCAAGGCTATATCGGGTAAGCCTTGACTGCCAACCCGTGAATTTTCCCGCTTTGGCATGAAATCGATGAGAACAGATCCGGTCAGG
>DUPJ01000136.1 GCA_012838355.1 Clostridiaceae bacterium | reverse complement strand
GATCCATCTTTTATGTGCTGTCTTATGCACTGGGAGCGAGATTTTTTCGGGGATTTCGCTCCCGGCTGCACATAAATAATGTGAGCACATAATTCCTTTTATGTGCTTGAGTACATAAAAGGAAAAACTGGTTATTCTCCGGCTCACCGAACGGCGCCAAAGCCAGTGCCTGTGTTTATTCATTGATTGAAACCGCCAAGGCCAACGGACTTGACCCTTTCCTTTATCTGCAATCGCTGCTCCAGCATATCCCCGGCAGCAATTATCTGAAGGACTCAACCATCATGGACATGCTCATGCCCTGGCACCCCTACATGCAGCAGACCTGTAAACAGAAGTAATTTTCCCAAACGAATTTTCGTGCGATGGCAAGACGTGGTTTAACAGACGCTTACCAAAAAACCGCCCAAAGCAGGGCGGGATTATGCGTCTTGGATTGATACAACGTCCGGGAAACTGTAAAGCTATGGAGGTATGAAATCCCATATTCGGCACTTGGAGAAATTGAATTGATGAATTAAGGCTCTACAACTCTCACATCAGAGAAAAGCTACGTAATAGCTGCAATTTTGCCTTTAAAAAGCGATATTTCTAATTAATCAGCCGTCCAAGCCATGCTTTCAGCTCATCACGGCATTATCGCAAACTAAATGCCATGGTGAAATCCACCACGCGCCGAATGTGTGTGAAATGCTGATGAATACTGGTTTTCCATCTCCAATAATTACCTGACTCGATCCAATTCACGACATATACTTGATTTTGACAAAACTATGTGCAAAAATAACAACACCTCAAAGTATTGTCAACTGCATATTGGCATTATGACAAAATTATTAGTTTGAGGTGGAGGTACTTATGAGAAGGAAAAGGATTTTGGCAGGAGCCATTTGCGTTTTACTACTTGTAGTATTGGCAGCGTCATTTGTATGGGCATATGAATCACCGTACACAACCGTCTATTTACCTCTGGGTGCAGAGCGCAGAGTCTCTGGTCAAGGCTATGGCTATTACAAAATGTTCGATGCGACAAGCTATGGAGGAAGCCAGCAACTTTGGGCATGCGCTAAGTACTACTACAATGGATCATGGTGGCATGACTATGACACAGATGTTTTTGTCCAGATAGGAGGAAGCATAAAAAATTACAGAACAAGTTATTTGTTGAACGAACGAAATTGGCTATTACAATTAGGATCAGCTAATGATGGTGTCGGCGCAACTGGTTATGGTTGGTTGTGGTATTCTTATTAGCTCTCTTTAATTCTCTACCGATTTGATAGGATGGATATGAGTTGGTAACATGCTAACTCATATCCATATTACTTGAACACGTGAGGTAACTTAATAAAAGATGTTTGAGGTAAGAAACCTGACAAAAGTCTTTGGTAAAAGAATCGTTCTCAATGAGCTGTCGGTCACATTTGAACCACATGTTTATGGTCTGCTTGGATCAAATGGTGCTGGAAAAACGACGCTACTACGTTGTTTGACACATTTATATAAAGAAGGGGAAAATGCTGTTTTTATTGATGGAACCTCTTCAGGTGATGTCAATGACTACCTAGACAAGATCGGGTACCTACCACAGCGTTTTGGACTTTATCCAGAATTGTCGGTTCATGCTATGCTTGAGCTTTTTGCAAATCTGAAAGGTATAGATAAACATGTCGCACGCTCAGAAATACAGCGTGTGTTAGCACTTGTCAATTTAATTGACCGCGAAAAAAGCCGTGTAGGCAGTTTGTCCGGAGGCATGGTTCGGCGTCTGGGAATAGCACAGGCGTTAATCGGTGACCCGCCTATTCTTTTATTTGATGAACCTACGGCCGGGCTCGACCCGGAGGAACGATTACGATTCAAGAATCTAATAGCTGATATAAAGGGCGATCGTATTGTCGTTATTTCTACGCACATCGTCGAAGACGTTGATGCAACATGCGACCGTATTTTGATTCTGCACGATCAACAAATTAAGGCAAACGGTACAAACGATGATGTTCGACAAATCGCGAAGCACAAAGTTTTTGATGTTGCTGAATCTGAGCTCTCTAATCTGATGGGCGAACCCTATATATTCAAGAAATATGCGCGCAGTGGCCAGGTCCGATATCGTGTTCTCTCTAACGTGCCGCAAGCGATCTCATCGTGTGAACCGGAAATAGAAGACGGATATCTATGCACAATAAAGTCTATTTGAAATTAACTCGCGAACGCTTCTTGTTGATTACTAAGAGTTTAGGTTCGGCATTTAGAGCACCGTTCTTTATCTTTTATCTCATCATGCCTATCATTTTGATCTTATTCTGGCGTTACTCATATAATGACCCCTATATAACTTTTCGTACATATTTCAATCAGATCGCGTTTTTGCTCATCCCCTTTTTCTCAGTGTGGTGGTCTTTACTTTCCCTTCGTGAACGCACTGAGGGCGACGGTCGGGAATTATTGTTTGTGTTGAAGATACGTCCCGGGTACATCGACGCAACCATACTTTTTGTGTTCGCAGTTCTTGCTATCTTTGTCTTCTATTTCGTGGCACACCTCATCTTCGGACGATTTCTTTTGGAGTTTATTCGTATTTTACTGATCTGCGTATTCTTCTTTGGACTTATGGTAATTTTGACACAGTTAACCGGATCCATCACGATTACCATGCTGGTTTTATTGATTTACTCTCTTGTAAGTATTGTTATGAACTACCAACGCTTTCCTTTCTATGGTCAGCATCAGGAGCTTCATCAGCTCGGCGAATTATTTCCGTACTTGAGATTTTTATTCGCCGGATTGTTTTTGGCCATCATGCGGCGCTTCTTGCCTAACCGGTTGAGTAATTGACCTCGTTGTCTTTCCAGAGGTAAACATGGTAAAAACGATTCGTTTTCAACTTCAACGTACACTAAAGAACAGAGAAATGCTGGCAAGCTACATTCTCCTCGTTATCTGGACAAGCTTTACTATACTTAAATTCTATTCACTAATACTTGAAGAGCTGAGATTACCACTTGTAGGCGGCATACCCCAACAATTAAGCCTGACAAATCGTACTTTAGGCGTTAGCCTACTGCTATTTACCTTTTTTCTGTTTTTTTCGTATGAAGCCTCTGCGAAAGTTGTCACCAGTCATCTACTCGAACCGGTTTCGGCGTTAAGGCGTGGCCGGCTAAAAATATTCTTTGCTATTTTCATTTCGAATGTGATCCTTCTACTCGCTGTCGTAACGATTCAGCTCGGCATTAATATTCATTACCTAAATCATTTAGCAGTCAATGATTTGCCCATTCGGGCGCATGTAGTTCTCAGCATTTTATTTAACAACTTTGTGCTCCCTTGTATTGCCATTATCATGGGAATTACGGCTGTACTTATAAAGAATCGGATGCGAGCATACCTGTTATTAATCGGCATAACCTTTCTCATTTCACCTTTTTCACGCTGGCTATCATATACGATTGACAGCGTCTCATTTGGTATCAGTGAAATCATCATGCCTCTCTTTGATGTGTTTAATTTGTTACCACCTTCTCTAGATGCACAACCAAATTCCGTATTCGGCTTTTCTTTACTACCCTATCGTATCGCATTGGCTGCCATATGGTTCTTTGGCTTTACCACCGTGCTACTGACTTTTCTTGTAAGAAAACGAAATCGTCGCACATCCTGGCTTAGATTCATTTCCTTAATTCTGACAGTCGTCTCGATCGTCATCTTTTTGCAGCCTTCGTCAATAGTTAGTTTTGCGCGTGGTCATCGTGACACCGTGATGGCCGATAGTCTCTATTATCAGAATCATTCGGCTAAAGAGTCCTTGCCCGATTTCGTTATCACCTCCGTAGACTTGAATCTTCGAGTGGGCCAAATGGTGCATGCTGTTGCTTCCATTTCTGTTGAGCCATCGGCACTTTCAGCATATCGATTCACGCTGTATCACAATTACAAAGTGAATCGTGTAACGACTACTGATAACATTGAACTTTCGTTTGAGCAGGAGAGTGATTATCTATCCATTTTAAATCCTGAACGGCTGATGCTTGATACGTTGATCATTGAATACGCCGGTGTTTCGAATAGATTCTTTGCGACCGTTCAAGGAACGTATTTGCCAGGCTTCTTTTGCTATTATCCGCGTGCTGGGTTTCATCCAGTGTATGACAGCAAACATGAATTTATTCCTTTATACGAATCGTCGCCCGTACAATACAACGTCAATATAAAGTCAAATCTAGCGTTTTTCTGCAATCTACCAAAAACCGGTTATAATCGTTTTTCCGGTAGGAGTAACGGGCTATCACTTGTGAGCGGTTTTTTCCGCGAAGCTGAAGTGGGCGATATACGCCTTATACTGCCCTCCATAGAATGGAAAGATAACGCTTTAAGTTCCAATTGGCAAAGCTTGATCGAACAAGGAGTTAATAGGAATATTATCACTCCAGATATAGAAACCATTTTTGTTGTCGATCCCCTTCGTGCTAGTTCCATGGCAGAACGCATGTCAGAATATTCGGATCATCTCATCGTTCAGTCACTACCTGAATTGTTTGAGTTCTATGCACTCCAGAAACTGCCATACTATAAGCAAGATCTGTTCAGCTTAATAGAGGATGAAGAGAAGCATCCTGGTGAGATTGAAATGCGAGCCATAGCCAGTGGCTGGGATCCGACCGGTAAGAACTACGCTGATGAAGATCCTATCATCACAACAGAGTCATCCTATTCATTTCTCGCGGATTTGTTTGAGGAAAAAGGAAAAGCCAATGTACTGGATGCCTGTCGAGACTATTTTATTGATGACAACGATACACTATCCGAAACCGAATTTTTGCTTTCTCTCTATGACGAGATACCTAATCTTTCACCCCAGGAGAGATTTGAACGTGACCAGCAATTGCTCAGGGCTGTAATCAACGAAACAGACGAGAGCCGCGGCCAGATAGAAGAGGCAGTGAGTTATATCCGGTCAACAGCTGCTGGTCATGATGAAGAATCCCGATCATTTGAGCCATTTCGCATAAGTGCGCAGCATCTACTCGATTTTGATTTGCGAGTTCTCGTCCTTGATGTTCTTGCTGCCCAAGGTGAGGCAATGGGCAGACAATCAATCGAAAAATTATTGACGACACCTTTTCGAGGGGATACCATAAGAGACTTGCTGCGAGTATTACGAAATAGTCAATAAACAACTTTTTTGGGAAAGAGGCGGTTTGAAATATGGCGAGTAACGGAAAATTCAGGTCACGCAGAAACATAGTTACCGTTGTTTTATTGGTGTTTATTCTAGGCGCATTTATATTTATGATGACACGTGAACCTGCACCAAATCCTTTGGGATATGACACTCCTCAAGCACCGAGAAAGCCACCTGCTGACATGAGTTACCCTGGTACGAGTTCTGCAAGGCCAACTGATGAAGACACGCTCGCAGAAGAGTCAGCTTTTCCTACAGAATACAAACTTTACATCATTAATGTCGGGATTGATGAACTCAATAAAAACAATCTTACTGTATCTATGTCTAACGATTCTATTGATTGGGAGTTTTCACGTGATGTCGTGAGCGGGGTAGAATACTGGACAGGCAAAACCCTTGATACACTAGAACGCCAGGTTTATGTTATGTGCCAGGCAGACTTGGCGGCTGATGCGATTGACGTCGTTTTCATTAAATTCGATGATGAGGTACTTTTAAACCTATTGCCTGATTCATTCGATCCTACTATGAAAGAAAATTAATTCTTTAAAGCTATAACCAACTTCCTGAGTTATAATTGTATTTGGATTTTGCACGGATCTATTTAACTATTTGGAATAGATTCCCCAATATGCGGCGACATCTTGTAATATAAACAGCACGACATATCGTTATTTCTTTCAAGTGCAGCACAATTATAAAAGGCAGCCTACGAGGTAAGAACGACCTTACAAGCTGCCTTTTAACGCAAAACTAGTATTCTAACATTTTATCTGCGCAAGTGAATACCAGCGCTGTAACATCATCTTCCATCATTTGAGAGATCGTTTTTACACATCGCTCGACGATTGTTTTCAAAATAATATCCTCTGTGTGCTCCTTCATCACCTCAAGCGCATCCAACATGCCCTTTTTATTGACTTTATCAGGCAACATGGCAAGAACATTTTCTTCTTCGATCGTCAGGTTTTTCATCTCAATCGTTCTCCAATCTTTAAGTTCTGTTCAATGAGATTATTATCGCTCGGCTCTTTGGACGCCCGAAGTCGATCTCTTATTGATGGCTTGTTCTCTGCTCCATCTCGCTTTTCCACGTGATGGACGAGCTGCATCCGGCTGTCGCCATCATCGATATCGATCCGCGAAGGGGTGCCATCTTGATCGAGATCCACTTCCTTTGCTTTCTCTGAAGGATCCGAGATGTAGTGTTGCATCTGCGGAAACTCCGGCATTTCCGGGTCAGTGGTGAGATTCATCTGTTGACGGCTGAGGCGCACGTATTCCTGGACATCGGCATAGTAGTTTAATGTTCCATCCTCTTGATCCGTGCGCTCGGTAGCCGGTACTGCCATTATTTCGGCAATATACCCTGTCGTTCTTTGCTCCAGATCGGTCAGTGAGCAATGGGCATTAAAGTAGGGAATGACCTCATCCCGCATGGAACGAAGCTCCTGGTTGGCTTTGGCCAGTTCGGATTCCCCTTTTCCAGACAGATACTTCTGCCAGCTGGCGTCTGTCAGATAATAGTTGGTGTGCTGCTGAATGTGATGAATGAGTGCCCCCTCTCCGTCACCAATATCCTGCCGCCCGGTGTAGGTTGCGTATTCTCCGTTTTTGACGTAATCGATCTGAAAACCTGTCTTGTAGTACCATAACCCTTCATGTTCCGGCTTCTCCCGATCGATTTGCTGCTTTTTATCCAGTTCCTCTATCAAGCGGTTGGCCTCCGATAGAGGCATCTTCATCCCATCTTTTATGTCTTCATGTTCACTCCAAAGGAAGGTGACGGTCGGCTCCGCATCTCCAAGCGCTTGGATGTGCTTGAAATCGTCTGTACTGATCTCTTTTGCCTGCACATTATCTCGGCCATATTCACGTAATGAGTGGTCTTTGGCAACATCCAGCATCAAGCCTGGCTGAGAAATGAGACCTTCTTTCTGTCTTGTCAGAAAGGCGTCGTAGAACACAAAACTGGTTTCCTGCTCATGACTGTGAAGGGATAAAAACTCGCCGTTTGACAAATGGAAAAACCCGTCCTGCTGGTGAATTTTATCCAATGCATTCAGGTAGCTTTTTGCCGTTTCCTTTTGTTCATCAGTGCCTTCCGTGACTACTTCTTGTAACCACGTACGGATGCCTTCATCACCGGAAAGAATGAGCGCTTTTGTCTCGGCAATAGGATCAGCACCTACTTCCAGCGCGTCGCTGCGGCCATACGGATCAACATCTTCCGCCAGCGCATCGATTTTTACGGCCAGCGCTTCTGCTGCCTCTTGTCGGGTCGACATCTCTGGTACCAGCGTGCCTCGCTGCTGTTTTAACTCCAAGACTTTGGCATCGATGTCGTTGATGAGTTCTCCTGCCGTTTTACGAATTGTTTCAAGGGAGGCCTTCAATTCTTTCAGCTCTTTGTCACTGCTCCAACCGGCCACATAGCCAAAGCTGTTGGCGTCGGTTTCAATTCCATAGTACTGACAAACCGTGTAGGCGATGCTTTCTGCTTCGACTTCTCTTGTTCGCTGATCCTTTCGGTCTTCTGACGTCACTTTATCGGGTCCCGCCAGGTCTATGCCATGAAGCTTGGCGTGAGCAATCTCGTGGATGGCTGCAGCGACCGTCTGGCTTTCGCTCATACCTTCACGAATCGCAATACGCTTATCCTTCAGGTGAAAATAACCGTCCTTACTCTTTTCCATCGCTTCGAAGGCAAGCGGAACTGGTGAAACGTCTTTCAGCGCTTCAATGATCAGCCCAAAATCTTGCACACTGCCTTGCAGCTGCTCCACCAGCGACGGCAACGCTTTGCCTTCGGTTTGTGAGATATCAAATACGGGTACGACTTTGAACTGCGGAATCGTGACGGTCGCTTCCTCCAGAAGCGGTTTGCCGTCTTTGTCCAGGATTGGCTTCTTCGTAGTCGGATCAAGCTTTTCTTTTTCCACTTTCTTTTTAACCGGCGCTGGCGCAATGATACGGATCCCTTTTTCCCCTTTGCTGACCTGACGCTGGAATTTCTTTTGCCAGGCGTGATACCCGGCTAAAAACGACGCATCCGGCTTTTGCATGGCGATCAGGCAAATATTATTGGAACTGTAGTTGTGAAACCGTGACATGACTTTCAGGTAGTTTTCATACCTGCCGCTTTCAAACAGTTCGCGAATACCTTCTTCGAGCTTATCGGTAATCTCCTTAAGTTCGTTCTTTTTGCCTTGATAAACCGATTTTTCCTCGGCAATTGCCGATGTTACGTGGTAAAGCGCTTGTTCTTCCAACACGCCATTGGCTCGGAAGGAAAAGAAATCATGGCTGTTCAGTCCATTCACGATCACGTGATCCATCACCGGTATCCCGACAATATCGCCCACTTGCTTCAGGCGTTCGGTTGCCAGATGGTCCTGCTGGCTCGGTGTGACGTCACCAGTCGGATGGTTATGGCTGATCACGACGGCATTGGCCTTATTGATAATGGCTTTGCGAAATACTTCGCGCGGGTGTACGACGGCTCCGTTGATGGAGCCAAGCGCTACCTCGTCATAGTCGATAACACGATTTCTCGTGTTCAAGAATGCCACGATGAACGCTTCTTTATCATGAATCTGATCCATCACCGAGCGCATGAAGCTGGCCACGGCTTCAGGTGAATTCAAGATCGGATTGTCATGGGTGATGGCGCTGCTCATCCGGTAGAGATCGAGAAACGCCCGGTGCTTTTCTTTTTGTGTTGGTGTAACTAATAACTGTGTGGCGTTATCGACGAGTGCCGCCATGCCTTTCTTTTGTGCATACTCGACGACTACCTCTTCCTTCACGCCCATGATACGGGCGTAGGCTTGAATATAGCGAACTTCATCTAAGGGTGTCATTTACTGATCCTCCGTTTCTTCCGTTAAGCGAAGCAGCATGACCAGCTCTTCGAGCCTGGCCGCGTTTTCTTTCGATGATGTGTATTGCTCGGGGTTCTCACGAATGGCTTTCAGGTCATCGGTCGTCACCTCGACACCGATAAGGTTTTTTATTGTTTCTTTAATATCCATGGGTTTCCTCCTGTTATTCGTTTGCTTCTTTCGTGACATGTAGTTGGTAGCGGACATGCTTTTCACCGGTATCGTTCATCGAAATCCCGCCTTGATACGTCTTTTTCGTTTTGGCTGAATGGAGACTCTTGAACCACACGGTTTCTCCGGCTAGAAGCGTCGCCGCCACGTCTTTGGTGAGCGTTGCTTTTTTCTGCGTGAAGAAGAGATCGTTTTTCCACATGACAAAATCACAGCCTCGGTTTGAACAGTAAAAGTTTTTCTTACTCTCATGAATCGTCATGCTGCAGCGCGGACATTGACCGACGACTTCTTTGGGCGGGTTGAATCGATTTGTTTCACTTGTTTTTATTGCTTGATACGTGCTGACCAGCGTTTGTAGAGACGTTTCGATATCAGTCAAAAACGCATCGGCTGATTCATTTCCGCTCGCCATCCGGTTCAGGCGGTTTTCCCATTCGGCTGTCAGCGACGGCGACTTGAGGGCATCTGGCAAAATCGCTATGAGATTGGTGCCTTTCGGGGTGGGGCGTAGCGTCCTTTTCTCACGGACAAGGAGTTTGCTGGCGATCAGTTTTTCGATAATGCCTGCACGAGTCGCCGGCGTCCCTAACCCCTGTCGCTCCGGTTCAAGATCCTCATTCAATTCGTCCTTACCGGCTTTTTCCATCGCAGCCAGCAGCGTATCGTCCGTGTATGGTTTGGGCGGTGTCGTTTCGTGAGCCGTGACGGCTAATGATTCGATGAACAGGTGTTGGCCAACTTGTAGCGTCGGCAATGATTGAACCTTTTCTTCATCCGCTTCGCCCTGGTCGCTGTCATTTTCCTTTTCCAGTGCCTTCCAGCCCAAATCCACAATCACTTTTCCCTTGGCCGTAAAGACTTGATCTCTGCTCGTGAGCGTCACGGTTCTCAGTTGATAGCCATGCGCCGTTCCTGTGCTCTGGAGTAAGCGCCGCGCTATACATTCAATGATCGTCTGCTCGTTGTCGGGAAGGTCCTGAAAGACGCTTTCCGTCACGCTCAGGGCTGGTATCAAGGCGTGATGGTCACGTACCTTCGCGTTACGAAGGAGCCGCTCGGTCTTCGGCTGGTACGGAAGCGTCATGTGCAGCGCGTGCTGAAGTGTGTGAATCGTGTCATTTACGGTGTCGGCCATATCTGTTGTCAGGTAGTTGCTGTCTGTCCGTGGATACGTAATAAGTTTTTTCTCGTATAACCGTTGGGCAAGTTCCAGCGTCTCGCTGGCCGTGAATCCGAAAAGGCGATTGGCGTCCCGTTGCAAGGTGGTGAGATCGTATAAGAGGGGCGGTTGCACTCGTTTATCTTCCGTGTTGATGTCCTGAACGACAACTTCTTTGTCCTGAAGAAAACGCATGCATGCCTCTGCCTCGCTTCTTGCTGCAAAACGCGAACTGAGCGCCTCAAATCCGTCCAGCCGAAGCCGTAGCCGAAAGTACGGCGTTCTCTTAAAATTTTCTATGGACGCTTCGCGTGCGACCACGAGTGCCAGTGTCGGTGATTGCACCCTGCCAACCGGCAGCGTGGTGCGGTAGAGAATCGAAAACAAACGGCTGGCGTTGATACCGACCAGCCAGTCCGCCTTGGCCCGGCACAGCGCGGCGTGATAGAGGTTGTCGTATTCCCGCGCCGGTTGACGTGATGAAAAGCCTTTTTGAATGGCTTTTTCCTCCATGGAGCGAAGCCACAGGCGCGTGACCGGCTGCTTTCCGCCCGCTTTTTCGTAGACAAAACGAAAGATCAGCTCACCCTCTCGGCCGGCATCGGTCGCACAGCAGACTTCATTGACATCGATGCGGTGCAGTAAGGATTCCAGCACCCGATACTGTACTTCCTTACCCTTGGAGACGGTAAGTTTCCAGGGCGAAGGCACGATGGGAAGATCGTCGTAGCGCCATGTTTGGTAACATGCATCGTACTCGTCGGCGTCCATGAACGAGACAAGGTGTCCGATACACCAGCTGACTAAAAGTCCTTCTCCTTCGTAGAAACCGTCCTTTTTCTTTGTTGCGCCAAGCACTCGCGCCAGAGTCAGCGCCACACTTGGTTTTTCTGCCACGATTAGAATCACGAAACCATCCTTTCTAAAAAAGCGGCCAGTTTCCTGACCGCTTTTGTGCGTCACCTGTTGTCGCTGTCGTCGTCACCCGAGCGGGAGAATGCCTCATGAGAAACGGGCTCGTCGTCCATGTACTCCTCATCGAAAAAGTCCGCTTCGCTTGGATATTGCTGTTTGGGTTTTAGCACCTTGAGGTAGTACACACCGCCTGCTGCTATACCGAGAACGAGAAGGATCGTGATGATCGTACCCGGAGAAAAATTTCCTTTCTTATCCGGCTTTTCGATGGGGTCTAAGGGCACAGGCGGCGCTTCACTCGGTTTTGGCAGCGTGACCTGTACTGTCTCTTCCGGTTGCGGCAACGGTATGTTACCCGCTGCACCAGCGCTGTTTGTGAAGTGCATCAGATCCGCTTCGTCGACTTCGGTGACGAGATAGACATTGTCAGTCGTTCTGGTTCGATCAATGATGAGATAAAAGATCTTGCCACTTTTTGTCTTGACTGATAAGAACTCCTTCGCCACCTGATCCGCACTCCCGGTGATCGTTGGCTCCTGATCCGTGTCGGTTCTAGGCGGCCTGGTCGGATCCGGAATCACGGTTTCTTCGGTTGGTGCCGGCGTCGTTACCGGCTCCGGGGTCTGTACACCCGCTTGATACGGCGATGTTTTTACCGGGATCACGGTGTTCTCCGTGAACGTGCCCTGGCCAGTGGTCGTTTCGTTTGTCAGCGTTCCTTTTGCCTCAGTGACAGGTGAAGGCGTTATGATGTCTGCTGGTCTGCTTGGGGGAGAGGTGGGCGAAACGGTCGGCACGGCCGTGACGGGATTTCGATAATAGGGGTTCTTCAAATGGTAGGTCAATGAGCGGTTCCCGGCCAGATCGACCGCCTGAATGAAGAGCGTTTCAAAGTACGTGTCGTAGTCTTGCAGGAGCAGGTTCAGATTGCCGTTTTTCACATCGGCAAACGGGTAGTCATTGACATAGATTATTGCCACGCCGGATCGATCATCGGTGGCGCGGATGGCTACCTGGGCTTGGTCAATGCTCGCGTGGACCATCGGTATTTCGGTGTCGATGTTCGAAACGGCCAATTCATGCGTGAGGATCTGTCCGTCACTTGCTTCGCCGCGCAGGTACAAGGTGCCGCTTTCTCTCATCGTCCAGCTTTGCTGCCCGGTTATATCAGTCCAGTCATCGGTGGCGGCCACACGCCCTTCCAGTTTATTGATGCCAACTTCCTGGCCGGTTTTTTTGTCGACGAGTAACACGCTGATTTCCAGCGGTTGATTCGTCCAGTTCGTCTCGTACACAGGCAGTAATTCCAGTTCCAGTAGCGGTGCAGTAGGCGTGTCGGGCAAAGTCTCATCCACTGATGCCGTTTCCGCTTGAACCCCACCCTCTAGCGTTGCCGATTTTGCTTCACCCGCAGCATTAACGACCGGTGATAATTCTTCGTGTGACGCTTCACTTGATGACTGTATCTCTTCTTCTGTTGTTGATGGTTCAACGCTGGCGTCGGCTATCGATTCGTTCGCATGCACGGGCTCATTAAACAGGGCTCTACCCGTGAGCGGAACGAGCAGGCTTAGGATTAACAGCACAGTCAATAGTCTTTTTTTCATAGGTCCTGTTCCTCTATTTCTTTATTTGGTGTTGGCGGTAGTTCGCCTCTTTTCAGGCGATCCAAAAAGCGGTTTAACGCCAACGGGTCCAGTTTCAAAGCGCGAACGGCCGAGACGATTTCTGTGTTCTCAAGTTCAGTCTCTTTCTCATTCAGTAGCCTCAGCTTTTCTTTCAGCGCTTCAATGCGGTCTTGCACTTTCTTTTTGTCTTGTCTTGTTCGTTTTAAACTCATCCGATTTCTCCTTGACCGTCAGGGATAAACGGGGGTCCCGTAGCCGTAAATACTTTTGCTGTTCACACCGTATGCGCGTCTCATGCAGCTGTCGGAGGTGTTACCTTCCACGGTGTAGACGGTCGAACCATCACAGGATTCGACAATACCCACGTGATCGGGTATGCCGTCTCCATCCCAGTCGAAGAAGATGAGTTCACCCGGCAACGGCAGGTAGCCTGCCGGCATCCAAAGTCCTCGCTCCTTAAACCAGTTGGAACCTTGCGTGCAGCCGGCAAATTTAGGGACCGCGCCGGCATCGATATAGCCGTTTTGGGCGGCACACCAGGAGACGAACACCGCACACCATTCGATGCGCTGGGAGAAGCCGTACCACGTCCAATACGGTTTCCCGCCGACGTTTCCGATCTGTGAGACGGCCACATCCACCATCGCCGGAGATCCGGTATTGAGCTCATTCCCGGTGGCCAATAACGGGTAGGGGTCAAGAAACTCACCGTCTCGTCGTACTTCAATATGCAGATGATTGCCGGTCGACATGCCCGTTGTGCCGACCCTGGCGATTACGTCGCCCATCAATACTTTTTGACCGGATGTGACCAGCAGTTCATGGCAATGGGCATACAGCGTCTGATAGCCGTTATCATGCTGAATCAGCACGTACCGGCCATAGCCATCCGTCCCGTTCACGGCCTGCAAGACGACGCCGGACTGCACCGCCCGAATCGGCGTTCCTTCCGGCACTGCCAGATCAAGACCGGTGTGAAATGTGTCCGTTTCGCCGCTCACCGGGTGTGTCCGAAAACCAAACCGACTCGATACGGTCGGCGTCCAGTCAAAGTCAAACGGACTGATGAAGATCTTTCCACCGGCCGGTGAGCTGGCGAGTCCGCCAACGGCGCTCCCGCCGATGATGGTGGTGGCGGAAAACAAAAAGGAAAAAAGTGATCCAATGAAAAGAAACGCCACCAGAGCCATGGCCAGATACACCGCTCCTTTTTTCCTAACGACTTGTTTAACGGTGCGTACACCTTTACCTACAGTCCTTTTCGTCCACTGACCTTTTCTTCGAACCTGTTCTGTTCGCTGGAAGGTTTTGGCCGCCTGCACGTACTGGCGTTTGATTCTTTTTTTCTGAAACGCGCGGCTGATAGGATTGGTGCCGCCAGGTTGGCTTACCTGTCGCTTTCCGATGTAATCGGCTTGACGCTGAAGTGTTTTCGTTCGCAGCCGTTCTGTTTTCTTCACGCTTCGCAGCGCGCCTTTTTCACGCTGCGAGCGAATCATGGACGTACCCGTCCGTATTGACCGATCCGCACTTCCAAGTGCTTGTAGCCCGGCATTATCATCCGTCCCTGCTTTAACGTTCGATCTCATCCCATCAAGAGCGGTCGTGCCGAGGGCCCCCACTCCTCGTGCGAGCATTCCGCTCTTTTTTACGTTGAGCGGTTCATCGAAGCGAAGCGCCGATTGAAACATCCGAGCGCTTTCTTTTTCAAAATGCAGAGCGGGACTGGCTGTTGCATTCGCCTGCTGCTTCGCGCCTGTTTTTGGCACTGAACGCTCCGTTGCTGAAGTGTTGAAAGTACCTTTCGAAGTGGCGTCGCTTTTCTCTTTCGCCGCTCGATAGACCGCCCTGCGATTTCTCTGCATGGACGGATCTGGAAAAGATTTCCTCTCCGCCGACATCGATCCTCGTTCCTCCCGTCGAACAGGAGAATGGACCTTATCGTGACTAACCTGTTCAACGCGAAACGAGCGTGAACGAAGCTGGTTGGAGAACCCTTCCATTGAATCGTCTGTGGCGACCCGCTCTTGAAGCAAGTTCGTGCTGGCTTCGCTGGGTTTAGCAGGCTCAAAAGACCTCTGTTTTCCTTCAACGCTGCTTAGCGCCTGCTTCCTTTTATGCGGATTGCCTGAAAGTGGCGGCTCCGTCTTCTTACTGGATGCAGATCCGTTTTTATGGTCAAGCTGACATATATGATAGGCTGCGTTGAATCGATCACTGTTTTGGGAAATGTCAGGCATGGTGATTCACCTCCTTTACCTGGCAGAAAACCGGATGTGTCAGCGGTTTTGCTGCACTTCATCCGGCTTGGTTGTCATGATCTGATAGAGTTTGGTGTTTTTCGGGAAACGATCGTTAAACGGGATAATGGTGTTGCCGTAGAACAGCAGTCCTTGTCCTTCGCCGCTATGGGTCACAAACGAGAGTTGTTCGCGCGAAATGCTCAGATGTCTGGCCAGAATCTCCTGATCGCCGCCGGCCTGGTTCAACATGTAGATGAAGTCTGAGTTATCGAAGATGTTTTCAATCTCACGTGACGCCAGCAGGTCTTTGACATTCTGGGTGATGGCGGTCGGGATGCCGCCCCACTTACGGAAGCGCTTCCAGATTTCCACGGAGTAGGCGGCTGTCTGTTCTTCTTTCAACATCAGATGAAATTCGTCCTGATAGAACCACGTCGTCTTTTGCGCCGCGCGGTTTTTGGTCACGCGGTTCCAGACCTGATCCTGAATCACGAGCATCCCGAGTTTTTTCAGTTGCTTGCCGAGTTCCCGGATATCAAAACAGATCAGGCGATTGTCCGTGTTGACGTTCGTCCGGTGATTAAAGACCTTATAGGAGCCGGTGACGTAGATCTCCAGCACGGTCGCCAGGAACTTGGCGTCCGGTTCTTCCATCGCGAGGAGCACGCGGTACAGGTCTTCAAGAATCGGTAAATTCTCCGGGATCGGGTCGTCCATGTACGTCCGGTAAATCATCTGAATGCCGCGATCCAACACCGATTTTTCTTCAGGCTTCAATCCACTTTTTCTATTGGCTGCAAGCTCACAAAAGGAAAAGACAAAATCCATTTTGAGCGCGATCGGGTCTTCTTCTTCCGAGTAGTCGAGGTTTAAGTCCAGCGGGTTGATGTACTGATCCGAGTTCACCGAAATCCTGATCACCTGCCCGTGCAGGGCTTCAACGAGCGGCGCGTATTCACTTTCCGGATCCGTGATGATGATGTCGTCGTCGGTGATTAAAAACGCGTTCGTGATCTCTCTTTTAGCGGCAAAGCTCTTACCGGAACCGGGCGTACCGATGATCAGGCCGTTTGGCGTCTTAAGCCTTCTTCGGTCCGCCATCAGGAGGTTGTTCGATAAGGCGTTTAAGCCATAGTAAAGCGCCGGTGCCGGTTGAAAGAGCTCTTGCGTCGTGAAGGGGATAAAGCCGGCGGTCGCCGACGTGGTCATGGCCCGCTCGATCGGGACGGGATTTTTTCCGAGTGGCAGCATCGCACCAAAGCCGCGCTCCTGCTGGTAGTCAAGCGGGCGCAGGTTGCAGTTGGCGGACTGGGCGATACCACTTGCCTGATAGAAGTCGTTATCGAGTGTCGTTTTCGTTGACGCGACATTCATCAATAGAAACGTCAGAAGAAACAAACGTTCATTTCGTCCTTGCAGGGATTCAAGCAGCGCTTTTGCTTCCTGACCATAGGTCACCAGATCGGACGGTAACACGTCCATGTCATACCCGGCGCGAACGGCACGTTTTTGCTCATCGATTTTCATTTTGTCCAGGTCCGATATTTTGCTCTTGATCATCTTGATAGCGAGTGTCTGATCGATGCTTTGGATGTGAATGGAGAGCGCCAGATCGGATTCTAAATCGAGGAAGGTCTTTAAGAGTTCATCCGAGAGCTCCGGTGCCAGAATTTGCAGGTACGACACCTGGGCGTGCTTTCGGCCGATACGAAACTGCTCCTTGCTGCGAAAATCAAAGCCGGTCGGCGCGATGAAATCCTTCGTGACCAGTCCTGTGTCTTTGAGCCGTTTCCAGTCGAAGCGAAACTTGTCCCGGCTGTCATTTAACAGGTGATGCATGACATGCAGCCGCTCGTGCCCGTTCATGGGCTCGGCCGCTGCGCCCAGACCTTTCAGGTGCGTCAGGATGTCCAGCTCAATTCTTTCCAGCCGATGTTTGGACGCGTGGTAACTCTCGGCCTCGATTCCAAAGACCAGGAACTTTGTTTTTACCAGCCCGTTATTGCCCTTGGCCAACTGGCTTTTTAGCATCTCGGCATACTCTTCCCGGATGTCGTTGAAATCGTCGGCTTTTTCATCGATGGCAATCGCAGCCTGGTAATCGTCCATGCGGCCCGAATAGTTGTAGAAACAAAGCTGCACATGGATTGAGCTGTCGAAGTAGTTTAGAAATTCGCAGTAGCGCTCGAAAATGGCTCGTTTGTCGTCTTCTTTTGCCAGCTGATAATTGATGTCTTTGTACTGGATCATTTTGGAGAAGAACGTGTCACTCACCTGGCAGATTCCATCCGGGTACATCAGCTGATAGGGAATGGTTTTTTGCGCCGTGTTGGGAACGACTCGTTTCTTCGGTTTCGCTTTACGTTTAATGGTTTTCGGTTTGGTTGGCGCGTCCGGCCTGACGGGCAAACGCCGCTTGGGCGCGTCTTTTCTTTTTGGCATGGCGGGCGGCCTCCTTTCGTTCGTTGATTTCGTTCTGGATAATGCGGTAGACGTTCTCTGTCTCGTAGGGACGCCGTTTCGGATAGAAAAAGCGGCTGCGCACCATGTTTCCAATGATCTTTTCCAGCGTCATGCCGTCTTTTTCGTACAGCGCGAAGGCAAAGAGCGGCAGCATGATCATGACCATGAGCGTGGCCGCTACATCGTTTCCCAGCGTGGATCTTGTCAAGAGATAGACCGGCACACCGACGAGCCCCGCTGCAGAAAAGCAGATGAGCTGGCGTTTGGTCAGATTCAAGGCGACTTTCGTCTTCACCTTGTTTAAATCTTTTGGCACGGTGACATAGGCCATAGGATTCCTCCTTCTTATCGGGTGGTGGTTAATGGGCGTTGAAAATGGATTTGGTCAGGCTTCCCGTTTTAAAGAGCGTGAAGCAAAGCAGTACCGTATAACCGGCAATCTGCAACACACTGTTTTGAATGTTGTCCGAGACGATGATGGATTGAACCAGCAGCGCGTAAATCGCGACGCAGACCATCATGAAAAAGCCTTGGAAGGCGAGGGCTAAAAGTCCGCGGATGTAGTTGTTGCCGATTTGCCCCCACTCCCGGTTGGTCAGCGTGGCAAAAGGAATGGGAGCAATCGAGCAGGTGAGATAGATTTCGATCATGCGGCCATAAAGAATGACGGTGATCAGGATGGAGAGCAGTTTCATGGCATTGCCGATGATGATCGTCTCGATGGCGAGGGCTGCAAGCTCCGGGATTCCCATTGCCTGCAGCCCCGCGATCATGGAGGCCAGTGCGCTGTCGATGTCAATGGATGTGGTGCCGCTGATGACGCTGGTACTTGCGCTCACGACGTACTGCGCCACATCAAAGATCGCCATGGTGATGTCGAAGGTATGGGAGACGAGATAAACCGCCACCCACATCTTGAAGAAATACTTGAAGAAATCGAACGAGTCCGATTGGTGCAGGTTGTTCTTCTCCGTGATCATGGTGATCAGCTCGTAACAAAGAACGAAGGTTATGATCATCCCGGCAATCGGGATGATGACCGTTTCGGATAACGAGCGAATCATCTGAAAGATACTGCGGTTCCAGCCCTCGGGCGTCTGTCCGACCTGCTCGGCGATCGTGGACGTTTTCTCATTCACATCCGTGAACATCGTCGTCAGGTTGCCTTCAATCAGCCCGATGAAAAAACTCCTGATGGCTTCTTCAATGCGGTCGAGTATGCCAAACATGGCCGTTTATCCGAAAAGTCCGGACAGAAGCGGAATGAGCCGTAAGCCGATGATTACCACGCCACCACCGGCCATGAGCTGCTTGATGCCCTGACTTTTCGCGCCGGGGTTATCGGAACCATAGCCTTCCAAAAGGTTCACGACACCCCAGACGGCGAGACCCGCACCCAGTGCGATAACGAGAATTTGAAGCACGTTGATGGCTTCACCGAAAAATTCCATAGATTCCTTCTTTCTTTTTTATCAATGAATGGCGCTGACTCCAGCTGAAGCCAGCGCCGGGACGTAAAGAACCATTGTTTAGTGGTGAAAACGCCGCCGTAGTTTTGTGATTAGGAGCAAAAGACCACCTGCGAGTAGACCGCTGCCGAGATACCAGGCCCACGGCGTCGCTTCGCCTGTCTTTGGCAAAGTTGTTTCCGTCGTAATCCTTCGATTGGTCAGGCCGATCTGCAGCGGGTTATTCACCCCATGCTTTGCTTCCAGCTTGATTTCATACACGCTCTCATCAAGGACGAAGCCGTCAGCGGCTTTCGTTTCTCTGAGATGGTATGTGCCGATTGGCAGGGTGCGGACAACGATAAGCCCGTCTTGGTTGGTGGTGAGCTGATCCAGATCGCCCGTTTTGCTGACGATGTACACACCATTCTCCAGACGAAACCGAAGTACCGTCTTATCGGGGAAAGTAAGCTGAAAGCTGACGCCGCCAATCGGCTTGTCGGAGTCTTTAACCGACTTGTAGAGTCGTAGCTCCGTCGGCTCGTCGTTGAACGTCGTCGTGCCGGTGACATCACCTTGTTCATCAACCGTGAATGTGAACGTGTCCGGGTTTAACAGATAGCCTTCCGGCGCAAGCACTTCCCGGAACGTGTATTCACCAGCCGGTAGGCGCGTTAAGGTAACTTCTCCCTTCTCGTCCGTGACGGCGCGTTGAACCAACTGATTAGCCTTGTCAGCGATCTCGATGGTAGCTCCCGGCACGGGGGCACTATCCGTCAAATCCTCCTTCCTGAGCGTGACGACGATCGCGTCGTTCGTGATCGGCATCGCCTTGGGGTGTAACACGCCGGAGGAGTCGTCGATCGTCACGGTGATCGGCTCTTCCATTAACCGAAAACCGTCGGCTCGGATCTCTTTCAACAAGTAGTTGCCTTGAGACAGATAACGAAGGCGGATTTTGCCGTCCTTGTCCGTGGAAAGATCGGTATACGCTCCATTGGCGTCGGCCAGATAGAGGCCATCTTCAAGTGCAAAGCGTACGGGCTGCTCACCATCCGGCAGGTGCAATCTGAAGACGATGCCTTCCAGGGCTTCGCCTGTGTCGTTGTCAGTCTTTTCAAGCTGAAGCGCGGTCGGTTCATTGGTAAACGATGTGACACCGCTCACATCCCCATCCGGGCTGACGGTGAACGTGAATGTGTCTTCGTTCAAAACATAACCCCTGGGTTCTGCCGTTTCCCTGAATCGGTACACACCGGGAGTCAAGCGCGTCAGGATGATATGTCCGTCGTTGTCGGTAATCGCTTCTTCGACCAGTTCGCCTTCCTCCGTTTCAATCCGGATCGTCGCTCCGGGCACCGGCTTTCCGGTGACCAGATCGCTCTTTGTTAAGGTGACGATGACCGGTTTGTTTTCGATCGTGACTGTTCGTGGCTGACTGACCGAATCGGCCGCACCGATATGGCAAGAAACAGGGGCTGCCGTGATATAGCCGACAAAGGCTTCCTCCGTGATCAGATAGTCACCGACCGGCAGGCCATGGATCCTGATGACGCCCTGAGCATTGGTCTTCAGTACCGATGTTTCCGCGCTTGGATCGTAGACATATGTGCCTCCTTCCTCTCGCACCGCGATCACCTCGCCGTCGGCGTTTGTCAGCTGAAAACGCACCTGTTCCAAAGGTTCTTTTGTTTCACTGTCGAGCTTTCTTATCTCGAGCCCGGTTAATTCATCCCGCATCTCCACCGGTTGAACGTCATCTGTCTCAGTGACCGTGAATGTCACGTCACTTGCAAGCGCGTAGCCAAGAGGCGCGATGGTTTCTCGCAGGATGTACGTTTCGCCTGCTTTCAGGCGCTCGATCAGGTGGGGTTCAGGTTCGGATATCCATTCATCCACCACCGCGCCGCTCCTTGCTTCAAATACCTGAAGCCGTGCCCCGGGCAGTTCGTCCTCATCGGTGATGCTTTTCTTCGAGACGAAAACTTTTGTCGGTGCATTACCAATGACAAGTTCTGTAGTGGCTCCGAAGAATTCGAGATCGATGAAACTGGTGTCACGCGAGATGCTGATATGCTTCGCGGCAACCGGCAGGTAGCCATCCGGTGTTTTCGTTTCCACCACGCGGTACTCACCGGCCCGGAGGAATCCTCTGGTAAAGGCGACACCGTCCTGATTGGTGATGAGATGCGTTTGTTCAACGATTTGCTGCGCATCATTTAAGTACTGAAACGTCACGACGTCGCCTGCTTCATCCAGGACCTGAAAGGCCACATCGGCTAAAGGTTCTTTCGTCTCGGCATCCATTTTGGTGATTTTGAGCCTCAGCTCGACAAACCGATTGGCGATGTAAATGACTTCCGTCTTGTCATGTTCGCGGATAGACACGTCGTACGCATGCTGGTTCAAAAGATACTGCTTGGGTGCGTCTTGCTCGATCAGGTAGTAATCGCCATGGCGAAGAAGCGGCGTAAAGGCAAAACCGTTCGCATCGGTGGTGAGTGCGCCGACCGGCTCGTTTTGAAGTCCCAGTGCGACATCACCGGTTTTCCGGTCAAAGACCTGAAAGACGGCACCAGCTATCGGTGTCTCCTGATCGTCTTCCACTTTAACGACTTGAATCCGGCCGCTGATCGGATCATTGTCGACGATGGCTTTTGCCGTCACGACCGGGGTGTGCATGTCCTGATACGAGAGCGTGATCGGTGTGTTCTTCGTGTTTTTCTGATAACCTTCAGCAGGCTGCTTTTCCACGGCCACGTACTCACCGAGCGGCAGGAGCGGCGTTTCCGCCAGACCATGCACATCCGTTTCAAGTGTAGAAACCACCAGATTCTGGCTATCCAGTATGTCGAAGAACACACCGGCTATCGGGCGCGCATCAATGGCGTCCTGCTTTTGGATCTGAATCCTGCCTTGTGCTCGATCGTTCACCACGCGCACCTCACATATAACCACTGGCGTGTGCTGGTCGACATAGGCGAGGGTGAAGGGAGTGGGAGCAGTGGCTAATCGATAGGGCGCGGGGACATGCCGTTCCGCCAGATGGTAGTCGCCAAGCGGCAAGGGGCTAGACTCAGCCCGACCATCCGCTCCGGTCGTGATGGTGTCAACGCCCGTGCCCAGGGCATCCAACACATCAAAGACGGCACCCGCAACCGGGGCATCGCTTACGCCGTCTCTTTTTTCAACCCGTACGATGCCGACAGGCGCTTTGTTGACGATGGCTTCATGGACATACACTTGATTGACAGTGCCTTCTTCAATCGTGATCGTTCTTGCCGTCTGATCGAGCAGATAGCCTTCGGGAGCGTTCGTCTCCACCAGCGTGTAGTGTCCCGGCGTCAGGTCAGGAGAAGAGTACGTCTCAGATTCCATGTGGATCGTTGACACAGAACCGTCCGGAGCGGTCAGGGAAAACGCGGCTCCGGCGAGCCCTTGGCCGAGCTCATCGGTTTTCTTAATGTGAAAACGACCGCTTCCCGGCAGCCTTTCAAGCGAGAGGGTGAACGTCGTCGGTTCCCCCACACCGTAGGTCATGGTGTATTGCCCGGCGTAATGGGTCGGGGTGACAAGCGACGATGGTGACACCCGGTATTTGGCCAGGATGTTAGACAGCGTGATTTGAGTCACGTTGGCTGGCGGTTCTGCTTGAATCGCGAGCGAATTGCCGCCATCCCACGAGACGGTAAAACCATCTTGCGAGTGAGGGGTACCGGCTACCCATTCGTTGGCCTTCATAAAGTAGGCCAGCACACCGTTGGTATCGGTGATGGTGGTTGTCCGGGTGCCAATCACGGGAATCGTCTCAGCCGCAAAATTTGGCACCAGCTTCGATTTGGCGATCTGCTCGGTGAGCTCACGTTTAAACAACTGATAGCGAGTTGCCACAGCCGGGTCATCAGGCGTGATAGCACAGCGGTTATCAAATCCGGCAGAATTTGTGGGGTAGACTTCCCAAATGTAGTACTGAGTAAATACGCGTGTTTCGACACTCTTGTTGGAGTAATAACCGAAGTAGGCAGCCAGCGACATCTCTCTGGCTTTCTCTACACCGGCAATCTCCGATAGCGGTCGCGTGGCCGCGACACTTCGCCAGGTCATTTCACCATGTTCAATACAAAAGCAGGCTTCTCCCGCGCCAGTACCACCTACAGATGTGTAAAAAGACACATCACCTGTATCATTGGCAGGATGATAGGTACCCGTCTTGTCTGTCCATGCACCACCCAGCCAGCTAATGGAATAGTTATAACCTGGAATATCACTTTCCCACGTCGACCACGTATCTATGGGAAGACCTGTCGAGTAATCTTCTCGAACGGCGCTCACAGCTGGTGAACGTTCTTCTGTGTCAGCCTCCATCATGTCGGGTAAAGGAATGATTTCCTCCATGTTTTCTGTTGGATCCGGAAGAGCGATGGGCTTATCATCCGTCGTCGTCTCCGGATCCGACGGCGGTTCCACATGCGGCGAGGATGTCGGTTCGGGAAGTACGGTTCCCACAGGTGCCTCAGATGTTTTCTCCGCGGGCGTTGTCGCTTCATTCACTGTGCTCCCAGCGTTCGTTTCTGCCACTGGTGAATAGTCCGCTGAAGTTTTCGTTGGTTCGATCGTCGAAGCCAATGTGGGAGAAGAGATGCTGGTTATCAGCATCAACAGGACAAGAAGAAGTGTCAAAACAGAACGTTGACCGCTATTTTTTGGTTTAGATTTGAGCATGATAGGTTCCTTTCTTGATGAACAATAAAAAAACGCTCCACCGGGGAACGTGCGTTAAGTGTCTGATTTTCAGTTTTCAGAGGCGTAATGAACCGCTTCTTATCAGTGGAGAATGACCTGTTCAGAACTGTCGATGATACCGAGGTCGTAAAGGTCTGTCAGTTGACGCGGCTTCAGCCGCAGTTTTGTGTTGAGGTCGGCGGCAATATCGTAGGCGTTTCGCTTGTCATAATCAGACAGGTGTTTGTAGTTGGGGTGTTTCGTGATGTCATACTTGTCGGATAAAAACGGACGTTCGCCCCGAAGCAGCAATATACACTTGCTGTTACTCATGACCGCTAATTCATCCTGGGTCATGAGTTCTTTGCCCATACGCTGATGATTGATACTCGTGGAGCGTTCCCGTCCTCTTGTATCCGAGGTATTGTCCAGGTGAATCGTCTCCTTTCCCAGATATTCCGACATGTCTTTGAGAGTTGATTTCTCCTTTCCGCCCAGAAAGAGCATGGTGTCACAGTTGCCGTTGATCGTTTCGGCATGGTCTTTGTAGATGGCTTTTAGTTGCGATTGCGACTGCAACATGACGCAGGCCGAGATTTCGCGGCTGCGGATAGTGGCAATCAGCCGCTCAAAGCGCGGGATTTGCCCGATATTGGGAAATTCATCGAGCAGGCAGCGAACATGGATCGGAAGCCGGCCGCCGTATTCGTTATCCGCCTTGTTGCAGAGGAGGTTGAAAAGCTGTGTGTAAAGCAGCGCAACCACGAAGTTAAAGGTGTCGTCCGTGTCACTGATGATGACAAAGAGCGCTGTCTTCATATCGCCCAAAGTGTCAAGTTCCATCTCATCATAGCTCATCAGGTCGCGAAGTTCACGGATGTCAAAAGGAGCAAGCCTTGCGCCGCAGCTGATCAGGATCGACTTGGCCGTTTTACCAGCCGCCAGTTTGTATTTTTTGTACTGCCTCACGGCAAAGTGATCGGCGTCCTTGGTCTCCAGCTCTTCGAACATTTGATCGACCTCGTTCTTGAATGTCTCATCCTCCTCTCGGGCTTCAGACGCGTCGATCATTTCGAGCAGCGTGGTGAAGTTTTTCTCCTGTTCAGGTGCTTCGTACCAGATGTAGCCAATGAGTGCAGAGTAGTAGAGTCGTTCGGCTTTGATCCAAAAATCCTCACCGGCTCTTTCGCCTTCGCCTTTCGTGTTCATGATGATGGCGTTGACAAGTTTAAGGATATCCTTCTCGCTGCGGAGATAAGCAAAGGGGTTGTAATGCATGCTCTTTTGAAAATCAATGGTGTTTAGCACTTTGATCCGGTAGCCATGTCGCTTCAAAAGCGTGCCGCATTCGACCAGGATCTGGCCTTTCGGATCCGTTATGACGTAGGAGGAATGCATTTGCATCAGATTGGGTTTGACAAAGAAGCGCGTCTTGCCCGAACCGGAACCACCAATGACAATAACATTTTTATTTCGGGCCAGTTTCGGATTCTTGGGGCGACTCTCCATCGTCAGGTGTTCCGTTTTTGTAAGAATAATGTTGTTGCGAAAATTTTTATCAATGTAGGGAGCAATGTCTTTGGCCGTGCCCCAGCGAGCCGAGCCATACTCGACGTCTTTGCGAAACTTCTTCTTATTACGACTCTTGATCAAAATTGCCGCCTTCAATAATCCGGCCGCCAATAGTCCGACGAGGACATCCTTTAACGCCAGCGATGGCCAGGGGAACAGACTGTAAAGATCCAGACGATCAATCATTGCAAGCATGCGGTCAATAAGATCGCCCCCACGGAAGAAACCGTAGAACTGGCTGATCTTATTACCGAAGTACCACGGCACAAGAAGTGGCAGGTTGGTGAGGATAAGGTGCTTCATATCCAGCCTCATCGGATCACCTCTCGTTTCTTGATTTTTGCCTGCGTCTTCGCTCGGGTGTTTTTAGGATGCTTGCGGTCTTCAGCTTTCGTTTTCCCGCGTAGTTCTTGGATCTTCATGCGAACGGATGGTTGTTCTTTTACCTTGAGCCGTTTCTGAACGTATTCGTTGAAAGCCATTTGAAGCACGTCGACATCTTTGCCTTTGAAGAAAACAAGGTATTGGGGTGGGTTGTGACTGGAATCTCTTTTCAGGGCATATTCAATACCATATTTTCTCGCCGTCTTCTCAAAGCCTTTGATATTCTCGTCACTGATTTCGATGCTGTTAAGAGCTGCCCGGTCTTGCATCAGTTCTCTGACCGTCATGCGGCCGCGGTAACCTTCGGCTGAAGTCGTATTTTGTCTTCCGCGCTTCTTGTTTATCTGATTCATACGAAGATGCTTTTGCAATGCCCGCAGCAGCACGGTTGCGGTCATCTTTGACGACCGAACGGCTAACGTAACTGTGCGCTCTGATACTTCGTCTTGCATGTGACGCTCCTTTCTGTGTAATAAAAAACGAGCAGACGTTTGCTCGTTCACTGATCGATATTCGATCAAGGTCATGCTTCTTGTACTAATGATTGGCGATGTAGAATGTCTGTTAATTACCAACCAAGGAAGGCACCGGACAGGAGATACGGTTTAGCTGCCGTACAAATCGTGATTCACCTCTGCCTGGTAGTAATGCTTATAAGTTAATCTGGAGTTGAAAAGTGTTGCCAGCAGGTAAGCTTTGATGTTGTAGACCTTGCTCGTGTTGTTTCTTAAGCTTTCGATGACGTATTCGATATGACCGTAATCCAGCTTCAGAAACTGACTTCGTACTACAGATGCAGGAAAGTCAGATCCATTAATGCGGATTGTCTCCCGATTCGAGTTAACCGTCTCAACCATGATGTCAAGGATTTCTGTCGCCGTGTCACCATAGCGATGAAACAAACTATGGTAGTCGATGCTTTCCATGATCATTTGGCGATATCCCGTCCATGGATCCACCTTTTCATGCCGAGCAGATGAGGAAGTCAGTTCTCCCGGATTAGATTGATAGATAGATATTTCCCCCTCATTCAACTCAGTCTTATTAATATCAGTCTTATTTGCTTCCGCTTTTCGGAAGTCTTGACTTCCTTTTTCCGGAAGTCTTGACTTCCCTTTATCGGAAGCCTTGACTTCCTCTGTGGATAACACTGTGTATAACTTGCCGCCATTTACTTCAATCTCCGGAGAATCCAATTCGGTTGGTTGCTGCTGCAACACAAAACTTTTTACATAAATCCTGGCAGGCTTTCCCATTCCCTGTTTCACGCGTTCAATAAGGCCGATGCCCTTTTCGCCATCCAACTCCGCCATGATTTTTACACCTTTGTTATGGCCGCAGTTCATGTGCTTCATGACGTCTTCCAGGGTGAAGTAGATAAAAACCCGGTTCATCTCATCGAGCCACTGATTCTTGAGGGATAGTCCCATGCGGTCAAGCATTAATCCGTAAAGCACTTTTGCATCACTCGATAGGCCATGAAATACTTCGTTTGTAAACAGGACTTTGGGAATGCGATAGAAGGTAAACTGCTCAGCCTCCTGACCGTAAAAATAGTCAAATTCTGGTTTCATGGACACCCCCTATCACTTTGGTGTTAACTTATTAAATAGTTGCGTTTTGGTGAAAGCCTCATAACTGAACTCCCCAGAACGATGAGTGAAAAAGAAAACAAAAGATCTGTGCATCATGATATTTGAGTCGAGCAGTTCATTATCTAAATGTGAAAATGAAAAAGAGGTCAAGCATCTCTACCTGACCTCAAAGACATTTCTCCATCCTATATTCAAGTGTTCGATCTCTGGTGGATTTGAAAAAGAAAAAACAAAACCGAAAAGTTTTTGCTTTTCGGCTTGTTTTGGTGGAGAATATGGGGCTCGAACCCACGACCTCCTGAATGCCATTCAGGCGCTCTCCCAGACTGAGCTAATTCCCCGTTTGTCCCAAACCCACTGTAAACAGCGGATCTAGCGGATTATCCATCATTCAGTTTTCAAATATCCCGCGGGGTAGCAGAGTTGACAGTTCGCTCTCCCAAGTGAGCTACACCCCCGTGGCTTTGACAAAATTAGCATAAAGGGATCATCGTGTCAATCTCGATCGAGCAAGGAACTATGCAAACCGGTTTACGCAAACTGAGCACGGTACAGGTCTTCGTATGCGCCTTTATTGGCCAGCAATTCCGCATGAGTTCCCTGCTCAATTATCTCGCCGTCACTTACCAGCAGGATCGTGTCGGCGTTTTGTATCGTGGACAGACGGTGAGCGATGACAAATGATGTGCGTCCCTCAATCAGCTTATTCATCGCATCCTGAATTTTGATTTCTGTCCGGCTGTCTACATTTGATGTCGCCTCATCCAGAATCAGAAGCGGCGAATCGAGCAGCATCGCCCGCGCAATCGTCAAGAGCTGTTTTTGTCCCTGCGACAGGTTGGTGGCGCCGTCGCTGATTATTGTGTCGTAGCCGTTTGGCTGGGCCTCGATAAATGCGTCGATGTGCGCGGCTCTGGCCGCACGTTTCACATCTTCAAGACTTGCCTCCGGTTTACCGTAGGCGATGTTGTCGCGAATCGAGCCCTGAAACAGCCACGTATCCTGCAAAACCATCGCGAACGATTGCCGCAGACTGCTGCGCGTTACATCCTGAATCGGATATCCGTCGATACGGATTTCACCTGCCTGCGGATCATAGAAACGCATCAGGAGATTGACGAGTGTTGTCTTCCCTGCACCGGTCGGTCCCACGACCGCGGTCAAACTTTGTGCCTTAGCCTTCAGGTTCAGATTGCGAATAACCGGCTTGCCAGGTTCATAGGCAAAGGACACCTGGTCGAATTCGACTTCACCTTTGACATCCGTGAGATCGAGTGCGCCGTCCTTATCGGCCGGTTCCGCCGGTTCGGCAAGCAGCGTGAATACGCGTTCAGCTGCTGACAGGGCCGATTGCAGCTCAGCGATGAGCGCAGCAACTTCATTGATCGGACCGGAAAAACGGCGGGAATAAAGGATGAATGCGGTCAGGTTGCCGAGACTGAAGCGTCCTGCAATAAAAAGAAGCGCACCGAACATGGAGACAAGGGCGAGCGATATATTGCTGATCAGGGTGACCGACGGGCCGTTCATCGACGCCTGGTAATCGGCCTTGAAATACGCATCCATGCTGTCGATATTGCGTACGCGAAACTCGCTCGCAAAGTGCTCTTCCTGATTGTACGCGCGGATCGTTTTCTGTCCGTACAGTATCTCTTCAACATAGCCGTTCATCTCGCCCAGTTTTTTCGATCGTTTTCGGAAAAGCGGGCGCGTCTTGCGGATGCGGTAGATCGTAAAGACAATCGTGGCCGGAACAATGAGGAGAAATACGAGCGACAGGTCAAGCGAAAGGCGGATCATCATGATCAATGAGCCGACCACTGTAATCACGCTGGCGCCGATCTGGATGATGTCATGCGTCAGTGACTGGCTGACCACATCGAGGTCGTACGAAATGCGTGAAACAAGATCTCCCGTCTGGCGCGTGTCAATGTAGGCGAGCGGCAGTTCCACAATCTTATTGAAGGTATCCTGCCTCATGCGTTTGACGACGCGTTGAGAGAGACGAACAACGAGGCGCGTGACAGCATAATTGAGAATGGCCGCACCTGAATAGGCAGCCAGCATCAAAAGTGCTTTTTGGACGGTCAGCGGTATGTTCAGCTGCCCCGAATTGCCGCCCATCGCATCGATCGCCTGGCCGCTCAGCTGCGGTCCCCAGAGCGCGAGCACATTTGAGACCAGGATCAGGCTGAAGGCAAACAACAGCATGATCCACTCGCGTCTCAGGTATGCCAGCAATCCGCGCAGTGTTTTGCGGTAATCCTTCGGTTTCGCGCGCTTTTCTTCAGTAATCATCGTTTCAGCCACGTCACGGTACCTGCCTTGCATCGGCGGATGTGCGCGAAGTTCTGCCCAGCTGCATGTGCGCGATTTCCCGATACGGCTCGCACACCGCCATCAGATGATCGTGATCGCCCTGCGCAATCGCCCGTCCCTTCTCCAGGAAAAGTATTTCGTCCGCCTGCCTCACCGAACTGATGCGCTGCGCAATGATGATCGTCGTCGTTTCGTAATGCCTGCGCAGCGCACCGCGCAGTCTGGCTTCCGTTTTGAAATCGAGCGCACTCGACGCATCGTCCAGCAAAAGCACATCCGGTCCGCCTGCCAGCGCTCTGCCGAGCAGGAGCCGCTGCTTTTGTCCGCCGGACAGATTGACGCCTTTCGACGCCAGTTTAAAATCAAGGCCGCCGTCTTTGTCCGCGAGGAAATCGTCAGCCTGCGCATGTCTGAGTGCGGTCATCAGTTCGTCGTCGTCAAGATCGCGGCCAAAGCGCACATTGGCACGAACCGTATCGCCGAAGAGAAAATCATTTTGAAAGACGATCCCGAACAGCGCTTTCAACTCGGCTGCCGGGACTTCTTTCAGCGGTACACCGCGGACCTGGATCTCACCCGAAGTTACATCGTACTGGCGGAGAAGCAGGCGAATAATGGTGCTCTTGCCGGAACCGGTTGCACCCATGATACCTAGCGTGCGGCCCGGATACAGAGCGAAACTGATATCCTCCAGATCATTTTGCTTGCCCAGATAACTGAACGTCACATGCCGGAAAATCACCTCCGGTACATCGGGCGATGCCGAAGGCAAAACGGATGCCTCTGCAGCCGGCACCGCCTGACTCTGATCGACGGGCATGTCGAGCACCTCAGTGATTCTGGCCGTTGAAGCCACCGATCGGTTGTAAATATTGAACATGCGGTTTAGACCGAGCAGTGAGTTGGTAATCTGAATAAAGTAAGACATGAAGGCGATAATCGTCCCCGTTTTCACGAGTCCGGCACCGGCAAGATGGGCGCCGTAGATCAGGACAACGGTGAGGCCGCCAAAAAGCAGAATATTGACAAGCGGCGACATCAGCGCCATGAGATCGATCGCCGCCACCTCAGCCTGCCTGACATCTTCATTCACAACGCTGTATCGTTCCTGTTCAAATTGTGTCTTGTTCAATGCTTTCGACACCTTGATGCCGCGAATATTTTCCCGGATCACCTGAACCATATCATCCACTTTTATCTGCACCTGGCGAAACTTCGGAATGGCCCTGCTGAAGACGAAGCGAATAACAAAAAAAAGCGGAATCACGAGTACGACGAGAACCAGCGCCAGCCGCCAGCTGAGATAGAAACAGAAGAAGACACCGCCAAGGAATAAAAGCAGCGAGCGAATACCCATGCGCAAGGTCGCACTGAGAAAACGGTGAATCACGTACGTATCTGATGTCAGCCGCGATTCAAGCGACGAGACAGAAATCTCATCGAGCTGACGCGCGGAGAGGTCAAGCGAGCGGCAGAACAAGTCCTGCCTGATGTTTGAGACAACTTCCGACGCCGTGCGCGACGCCATGTGATTCGCCGCCACGTTCAAAAACCAGGCTGCAATTGAGCAGCCTGCCATGAAAATCCCCCAGAAGACGATCCGTCCCGTATCCCGAGTCGGAGTCACCTCATCAACAATGAACGCCAGAATCGTCGGCAGAACAACCTCCAGAAGCGTCCCCGTCGTCTTGATCACCGCATTTTTGATGACGCGGCCGCGCAGCGGTGCGACGTACCTCCTAAGCATCCACTTTATCGTCTCCTTTCGCGAGTATCGCAGTCAAGCCTGCTCGATCACCTTTGCACCATCATACCGCAGTCGCCTGAACGGCTGATCAGAAAACGCCGGATCGAGCGGCAGGCGAGAATCCGTATCAGGCTGTCACGGGTCTTGCCGAATGTCAAACCGAAACTGGCTCACGTCGTGTCAAGTCGGCTATTATGGAAAAAGAGGTGCAACGTGACCATTGGATACGGATCAATCATACTGCGCGACTTTTGCGAAGCGGATATCACGGACTATATTCGCTGGATGACAGAAGAAACGGCCTGGCAAGACTGGGATGCACCCTGGGAGAAGGGACTCCCGTTTGATGCAGAACAGTATCGCAAAATGAAACTTGATGCCTTGCGGCAGACGGCAGCCGATGCAAATTTGCGCCGCAGTTTTGAAATTGGCACGCGAGATCATGTGCACATCGGCCGCGTCAATGCCTACCTGACCGATCAGGATTATGTGTGGAAACACAGCACCGACGGCGGTTTTCGTTATACCCTCGGGATCGATCTGTGCGAATCTTCCTACTGGCACCGGGGCCTCGGCACCGAGGCATTCATGGCCTATATCACCTATCACCGGCAGCATGGCATACCGGAAGTATTCACGCAGACCTGGTCCGGCAATCTGCGCATGGTCCGCGTCGCACATAAATGCGGCTTTTCGCTGGTGGATCGAAAGCCGGATACGGTCAGTGTCTGCGGCAAGTTGTACGATTCACTGACGTTTGCCTTGAGTTAAACGTGTCGTTCATCGCACACGGGAGCAACCAGACGAATTTTGCGGCGACGTAATCCGGCTGCCTGTGCTTGATTCGCTTCGTATACATAAGCGACTCTCTTTTGCTTGTGATTGCGAAGCAGGACGCGGGAAATGTGCGGTCAAGCGCAAAATCGCTTAACCGTTTGTCCTAATTATTCGAAAAATGATTCCGGATTGACGACAGCGGCAGGGTTATATGCATGGATTTTATTGTTCCGCGAACTGTTGCTGCCTGTTTTCAGACACCACAATAGCGACTTCGGCGAAGATAAACGAATTATACATTATCTTTCGGCATATTGCCATATTGCCGGCTCCATTTATATTTATTGCCATTCGCAGCTAATTCAACTATCAGTCGCTTTCGGCATATTCTTGTAAATTATCACAATGTTGCCAATTTCTACAAAATGATAAATTTAATAAATTTCATATGAATATGCATATT
>DUPJ01000135.1 GCA_012838355.1 Clostridiaceae bacterium | reverse complement strand
GCCGTGTTTTTGCTCTTGTCTGCCTTCTTTCACGCGCTGATCGCCGTGCCGAAAAGGACAAACGACATCTACAACCGCAGATTGTGGTTGAGCGCGTTGTCCCGAAAATGGCGAAGCTCGCTTTCTGCAAAAAGGGAGCAGGAAGTATTGTGGCAACGAGACGCTATCATGAAATTCTGAAAAACCTTGGTTAAGCTGACGCATTGAGAACGTCCGGAGTTGTTTCTGGAGAAAGAGGCGTGACGGGATGATTTTTGTGCAGCACGAAAGCGGCTTATGAATGGCCGAACAGGTATTCCAAACATGCTTTGAGCAGGTGATGTGTAAGGACGGGCTAACACTATGTTGAATGTGAAACAACCAAATTTTTTCATCGTTGCTATATCGACACTGGTCATGACGGGGATCGTCTTCGGTATCCTGCCGAATATGCAGGGAACGATACCGATATGTGCCGCAGAGACGAATGCGGACAGGGAAGAAAAGACAGAGCAGGCTGTCTGCCTCGCGCCAAAGACGTTTCTGGAAGCATGGGAGCTGGATGCAATAGACCCCCCGACTTCTTTTCAAATGACGGTGCCGGAAGATTGGCGTGTCGAATCGGGTGCGTATCCGGTGGGCTTGTATTGGGGGGTGGCGAATGTATTTTCGAAAGAAATCGGACTGGATATGTCGGACCTAAGGGGAAAACAGGTCGAAGTTCAGATTTATGAGTTGACAGACGGGCTGCCCGGTGAAGGTGAAAACGAAGCATATACGTATCCGGCGAATGCGACACTGCTTGTGAGTGACCATTTAACGGTCGGCGCATGGCTGAATTTCAATGTAAGCAATGTGGGTCCGTCGATCAATAAAAAATCCTTTCGCGACATAACGGGGCTGGAGATTCACGAATGGATCGAGCAGGAAGGTTATTTCGCTGCTTCTGATGACCGTGAAGAGACAGGCGATTTATCCCCGACTGAAGTGCTGGACGCGTTCTTTGACGCCATCAATGATGGCGACAGGGAAAGAGCGATTTCATTCCTGGGACCGTATGCACAGCTGCAGTCCCTTACCGTAAACAAAGAGGATGATGCGCTTTATAACCCTGAATTCGGCAGTCATAATTCGCTCGTTTACAACATTGTTGAAGCCGCGGCGCTGTCTTATCGCATGCTTGATCCCGAAAGCCTCGAAACGATCGATGACATAGGCGACAGAACTGAAATCGAATTCGCCTTGGATATGCATTTGGTTTGGCAGGATGAAGCCTTCAACACACCTGACGGCAAAGCCGTGAGATTCCCGCTTTTGCATAAGTACGGCAGCGGTTGGAAAATTGAGGGATTCGGAACAGGTCCGTAGTTTCACAAAATGCCGCACGCTGAAAGGAGATCGATCGCAAGCCGGTCATACGAGGGCCCGTTGATTAAAACGGACGCTTGTGTTTAACCGCAGTGCGGCGGTTTTCCGGAAGCGGTCATTGCCGGAGGTTTTCGCAATGCGGCAGAAGGGCAAGACAACCGCCGTTTTGGGGAATGCGCTGCCGTTGTCTGTTCATTGATGGGAGAACTTGTGATTGCACCTGACGGCGAATGAACCGTCAGGCCGTGTGCAGTATGATGCATCATTTTATTCTATACTGATGGGGGTGCCTTTCGGAAACGGAAATGACAGATGTCTGAACAGGAATTTGCGGATTTCGAAGCCCGTTTTATGAGGAGACGTTATGGACATGCTTCGCATCGTTCTGCCGGTCATTGTCATGCTTGTCATCGGCATGATCTGCAGAGAGAAAAAACTGATCAGCACCGAGGGCATCAACGGTCTGCAGGCATTGGTGATGAACTTCACGCTGCCGGTTGCGCTGTTCACGAATTTCTACACCAACAAAATTGATCTGAACACGATTGTTTTCCCGCTTCTCTTTTTTGCCGTCACTGCAGGCGGCATTTTTTTCGCGAAGGCCCTGACCCGGCGTGCCGGGCAAAAGGACGTCTATCTGCCGTTCATGCTCACCGGCTATGAAGCGGGCATGCTCGGGTATGCACTCCTCGGACTTCTCATCGGCACGGCGCACCTCACGACGTTTGCCATGATGGATGTGGGGCATGTCACGGCCATTTTTACTATATATGTCGCCATGATGAAGAATGCCGGCGGCGGGAAGCAGTCAGTCGGGGAGGCTGTCAAAGGGATGCTGACCACTCCGGTGCTGATCGGGATACTCCTTGGCCTCATTCTCGGTGTATCCGGTCTTGGTTTAGCGCTGGACGGATCATCCTTTGGACCTGTGATCGCTGAACTCGGCCGCTTCATTTCGGCACCGACAAGTGCGGTTATCCTGGTCGTGATCGGATATCGCATGAAATTCCGAAACATAAATATTTCGCTGGTGGGAAAAGCGGTAGGACTGCGGATCCTGCAGCAGGTTATCACAGCCGCCTTAATTTTTGGTTTGTTTTATCTTCTGGGCGGCATATTCGTGTCCTACTATGCTCTCATTTCCGCAACGGTGTTCGTTTTGCTTCCGCCGCCGTTCATTATTCCTCTCTATATCAAGGAGGAAGCGCAGAAGGAATTTTACTCGTCCGCCATTTCTGTCTATACGATGCTGACGATCGTCTTGTTTCTCATTCTGACTGCCGTCGTGGTTCTGTGATACTGATGGGCTAAAACAGCGTGGCCTGCTGCCAAGATGGGGGTGCTGCCGATGTTTTCTGATGTGGAAGTATTCGCCGATGTCGAACAGAAACTGAAACGGAAGAACAAGATCCTGTTTTCCCGCGACAGCACCTGTCTGCAGCGGCTGATCTCCCTGATGGATCTGCAGATGCATCGGACGCTCGTCATGTGGGCGCTCGATTGCGCGCGTGACACGCTTGCACTGTTTGAAGAAATATATCCGGATGAGCTGCGGCCGCGGAAGGCGTGGGAACTTGCGGCAGAATGGGCAAAGGGAAACGTCAGAATGCCCCAGGCAAAACGGGCCATACTGGATGCCCATGCAGCCGCAAAGGACAGGGATGACCGTGTATTCAGCGCATTGTGTCATGCGATTGGTCAGGCTGGCTCGACGGTGCATGTGAAGACCCATGCCATAGGACTTCCCGCGTATGAATTGACAGCCTTGGTTCACATGCACGGACATAACGATTATCCGCAGCCGGTTTTGGAAAAAATATCGCATTACGAAGCCAGGCTTTTGTATTGGCAGGCGAATATAGGCACTTTCGACTCTGCCTGGGCGCCTTTTTTGGCGTGAGCGCCATTTGATGCAGATAGACCAGAGAGAACTGGGCGTCGCTGTGGTTTGTTATGATGTGAGCCGGGTGCATTCTCGGTGCAGCCTGATTTTGCGAAAAAGGCAGGATAGAAATGAAACTTTTTTTCCCATTGTTTGCAGTATTCGCGGTGACATTGACTGTCGTTTTCTTTTTCGGCGGTTCCTACCTGTTCACGTCG
>DUPJ01000134.1 GCA_012838355.1 Clostridiaceae bacterium | reverse complement strand
GATCCCGTATTCGGCCAGCGCATCCAAAAGTTCCTGCATGCTGAGTACATGATTTTCATCCGTTTGCTCCAGGAGAATCTTCAGAAGATAGAGCAGCTTCAGTTTCTGATTCGATGATGTCGCCATGGCAGCCTCCGTCTGTAAGTCACATATCACAATAACGCTGCTGCTAATAACAAACAAATGAAAGTTAAAAACCACCTCGCGATGCGTGCCCATCGACTGTGGCATCCCGAAAAATATTCTCTGTCAAAACGGTTGTCGATGGTACGAAACGCAAGGCGCAACACTTCAGTGTGTTAAAATCTGACCAGCTATACGAACCAAACAGGAGGTTCTTCACGATGGGCAATGATCCGTACCGCACCCCCCACTTTTCTCAGGAAAATCCGGCAAACGCTGAACGCAACACACTTCTCCATGTATCTTCAATCATTATGATTGTCCTGTCGATCTTGGGCCTTGCCGGAATCCTTCTGGCTCTGCTCGGATTCGGCGCTCTTTTCGGCATCTTTGGTTTCGGTGCGGCGGGTGCTGTCGGGCTGGGCGTGGTCGGCGGCATTGCCCTGATCATCGCACTGGTGACATCACTCGGCTCTGTTCTCGAATTGATCGCCGGGCTTCTCGGACTGAGGGGCTCTTACGACCCGAATCGGGCCAAAACGTGCTTTGTCTTCGGTGTCATCATTCTCGGGCTGGCGGTACTCGGCCTGCTGATGGGCGATGCGCTGACATTCGGCAAAATCCTCGGTCTCGCGGTTCCCGCTGCGTATACGCTCGGCGCCTCACAGGTAAAGGCAAGACTGAAGTAGCATAACGTTCCATCCAGGCAGTACCTGAATGTGAATGCACCATTTTAAATTATTACTCACCACATTCTACTTGCAGTGCTAAAATACACATAGATTGCACGGGAGGTATTGCTCATGTGGTGGGTATGGCCGGCACTGGCTTTGGTTATTTCGGCAGCAGCTTTTTTCGTTGCCGGGCGCTTCTATGTTTACGTCAGGAACATTCCCCTTGAAGCAGAATCACTGCCGCACTGGGGCGATCTTGTCCGTCACGGTGCATTCGCGTTTCTAAAAACGGAATACCGCGTTCTGACGCGTTTTGCGGCAGCCGTTATGGTTTTGCTTTTTTTGTTTTTTCCGCCGATCTGGCAATCGCCGTCGCTGCTGACCAATCTGTTCATGGCGCTCGCGTATGCAGCCGGTGCCGGACTGTCAGGTCTGGCCGGCATTTTCGGCATGAACGTGGCGACGATTGCCAACGTGAAAGCAGCCAGTGCAGCGAAGCGCGGCATAAGCGGTGCTTATATGGCTGGATTTCGCGGCGGCGCGACCATGGGGCTCGCGATTGTGGCGACCGGATTGTCCGGTGCGGCCGTATTATACCTGCTCGCTCCCGACAACCCGACTCTGGTCCTCGCGTTCAGTTTCGGCGCCAGCACCGTCGCACTTTTTGCCAAGGCCGGCGGCGGCATTTTCACGAAAACGGCGGACATTGCCGCTGATCTGACAGGCAAGGTCGAGCTCGGCATCCCCGAAGACGATCCGCGCAATCCGGCGGTCATCGCCGATAACGTCGGGGATAATGTCGGTGATGTGGCCGGTATGGGCGCCGACCTTTTTGATTCCAATGTCGCATCCCTTGCCGCTGCCCTCATTCTCGGCGTCGCCCTCGGTCAGGCTGAATTCGTTTTTTGCCTCGGTGCGCTCGGTCTGGCGGCTTCCATCATCGGCGTGCTGACCTCCGGCGTTAAGGAAGGCCAGCATCCGGGCCAGGCGCTGAACAACGGCACTTATCTGACCACATTGCTCTTTTTTGTACTAACACTGGCTGTCACCCTGATTTTCGGCTTTCAGCTGCGGCTCTGGATTGCCTCGGCCATCGGCCTTGCGGCTGGCGTCATCATCGGCGTGACCTCGGAACGCTTTACTTCTCCTGAGGGGCGCGTGGTGCGGCGGGTCGCGAAGGCGTCGAAAAGCGGTCCTGCTTTTACCATTCTGTCCGGTTTTTCCTATGGTCTGCTGAGCACATTTCCGGCGCTGATCGGCATCGGCGGTGCCGCTCTGGCAGCGTATCTCGTGACCGCTCCGCTCGGCCCCGGCTACGCCCTGTTCGGCATTTCTCTTTCAGCCGTCGGCATGCTGTCCGTCGTCGCGATGATTACGTCAAATGATGCCTACGGCCCGATTGTGGACAATGCCCGCGGTCTGGCTGAAATGGGCAAAATGGGCGACGATGTGATCGCGGTGACCGATGAGCTCGATGCAGCCGGCAATACGGCAAAAGCCATCACGAAAGGGTTTTCAATCGGTGCGGCCGGACTTACGGTAATCGCCCTGCTGGCCGCATATCAGGAGATACTGCAGCAGGTCGGAAAAACGGCAGATTTTCAGCTGTTGAATCCGCTTGTCTTCTTCGGCCTTCTCATCGGCGCTGCGCTTCCCGCCGTTTTTTCAGCCATGCTGATGCTGGGCGTAAATCGAAATGCGGCACGCATGGTCAAGGAAATTCACCGCCAGTTCAATGACATTATCGGGTTGAAGGACGGTGTCGAGGGGGTCTCGCCCGATTATGACCGCTGCATCGAAATTGCCACGATCGGTGCCTTGAAAGAATTGCTGCCAGCCGGTATCGTCGCGATTGCGGTGACCCTGGCCGTTGGTTTTATCGGCGGCGTACAGGCCATCGGCGGTTTCCTGGCCGGGAACATACTGAGCGGCCTTCTGCTTGCCCTGCTGATGTCGAATGCAGGCGGCATGTGGGACAACGCGAAAAAGTATATCGAGGGCGGTGCGCACGGCGGCAAGGGATCTTCGGCCCACAAAGCGTCTGTCATCGGCGATACGGTTGGAGATCCATTCAAGGATACGGCCGGACCGTCCCTGAACACGCAAATTACCGTTGTATCGCTGGTGTCCTCGCTCTGCGCGACGCTGTTTGCCTCATTCTCGCTCCTGGGCTGAACCTGCCGCCCGTACACATTT
>DUPJ01000010.1 GCA_012838355.1 Clostridiaceae bacterium | reverse complement strand
TTGAGTTGGTGATTTTTGTCCCGTCGGCGACTACGGGAAACAAATCGGTTAAACCAAGTCGCTCGAGAATATAGCCGGCATTCTTGCTGCTCGAGCCGATGGCCAGCTTGAAACCGGCATCGGTCAGCGTCTTCAGCCTTGCTCTGTGCCGGTCAGCGAAGTCGTCCGGACTCAGGCGTCCCAACAGTGTGCGATAATGCTCGTTTTTACCTGCCGCCAGCGCCAGTTTTTCCCGTTCCGTATAGGTGCGCGCGGCTTTTTCCAGAATAATGCTGAGACTCTCCATGCGGCTGACACCCCGGAGCCGCACATTGTCGTTCTCGTCAAAGGGGATGCCTTGCTCATCGGCAACGGCCTTCCACGCTTCATAGTGATACATGTCCGTATGACAGAGGACACCGTCCAGATCAAAAATGAGTCCGAGATAATGCGGGCAGATCGTTTCCTCGTTTGGTGCCAGCGTGACCGGGCGCCCCTTGTAAAGAATCGACAGCGGTGTGGCACCGTGCCAGAACAGCGTGGTTTCCAGACGGTCGATGGAGATGTCCAGCCGATCTCCGTGATACGTCACGCCGAAGGCCAGCCGTTTCCATTGCTGAGGCAGCCGCGGATCGAGGCAGAGCGTCTGTCCGCTCTGCGTTAAACCGGCAAACCCCATTTTTACAAACAGCCATGTGCCGCCCAGATTGCCGAGATGGAGACCGTCAGCCGTGTTGCCCTGAAGATTCCTCAGGTCAGTATCGCGGGTCAGTGTGAAATAATGCCACGCCTTCTTCATTTCACCGTCTCTGGCGGCCATGGCTCCATAGATGCAGGGCGACAGCGACGAGTCGTGTGTCGTGCGCCGCTCGTAGTAATGGCGGGAACGTCTGACCGTATCGCTTTGCAGATCCTCTTCAAAAAGAAAGTGCGCAAGCGTCGTGTCCGGTTGCTTCAGCACCTGGTGGCGGTACAGTTTCGAGGGGTGATAATGAAGCAAAAGCGGGTAATGATCGTCCGGGGTATTGGCGAAATCCCACTCCGGCAGCAAAAGAAAACTGTCGTCCTGAGCATTGATCCCGAGCCGCTCGTCATAGGGCAGATACATGCTGTCTGCAGCGCCGAGAAATTGTGAGCGCTCTTCAATCGTGAGTCCGGTCCGCTCGACCGCACCCGTCAGACCGGCATCGTCCAGCCGGTCGACGATATCGACGGCGGCGCGCAGGTTGGCGGCTGCCGCGCGATTCGTGTAATAGTTGTTGTCGATCAGGCAGGTGTATTCGTCGGGCCCGGTGACGCCGAATATCATGAAGTGATTGTCGCGCCAGGTGCCGACCTCCAGCCAGGTGCGGGCCGTCTCAATGAGAACATCGGCCCCTCCGTCGGCGAGGTAGGCCAGGTCGCCGGTGAGAAGAAAATACTGGTAGATGCTGTGCGCAATGTCTGCGTTGATATGAAGCTGCGCCGAACCGGAAGGAAAATAACCGGAGCATTCCGGGCCGGTGATCGTCCGCCAGGCGTATTGCGCACCTCGCTCGTAGCCGAGAATCCGTGCGTTTTTCTTCGCCTGATCGAGCGTATTTACGCGGTAATCGAGCAGCTTTTTGGCTCGTTCCGGCCAGCTCCAGAGAAAGAACGGGAAGAGATAAATCTCAAAATCCCAGAAGTAATGACCTTCATATCCCTCGCCTGACAAACCCTTGGCCGGGATCAGCGAGATCCCGTCATGGGCGGCGCTTTGCAGCAGGCTGTACACCGCAAAGTCAAGCGCTCTTTGAGATTCAGAGTCACCGTCGATTGTGATGCGGTGCCGCTGCCAGAACGATGCGAGGTATGCGGTTTGCTCAGCCGCCAGATTGGCCCAGCCGTATGCCTTGGCTTCGCGCACGCGGCGTTCGGCCGTTTGAGCGGGATCCTGCACGCGCCGGCTGTCCGCATACGCAACATAGCGTGTGATCCGGATATGCGAGTGAGCCGGCAGGGATATCCGGAACGTGGCATACGCCATATTCGGGGTAATTTCGTACTCCGTGTTGAGGTAGGGTTCACGATCCGGATCGGTGGAGTAGTCGGCCGTCAGAATTTCGGCGATTGATGCTCGCAGATTTGATTCGCCTGTGCGCGCGTCGACGGTGAGCAAGCCCGTGTTGTTCACGGTTTTCATGTCGGTTTTCAGTGTATCGGCCGGTGCTGCGATACGCGGATCGCTGCTGCCGGTCGCATTTCTGGCGCGTCCGTCGACACCGGCGCGCACGGTCAGATCGAGCGGCTCGTCGTGCGAGCGAATGGTGAGACGCTGGCAAAAGACTTCCCGCCGCATGAACGAAAGCATTTCCCGGATCTCAACCGAAAAGTCGGAGCCGTCTGAAACATAATCGTACGAATGTCCGCTCTGCCCCTGCATCGGATCGAGAAAACGCTCAAAGTTTTCAACATTGCTGCGCAGAGGCGAGATCGCCTCGTTGTCAAAATCGATCGTCAGCCGCCTGGCATCCGGCAGAACCACCATGCGCTCGCCTTCCAGAGGAAAACCGACATGCGCTTCAGGGTATTGCATCGGGATGCGCTCGAAAAACGCGTTGATGTAGGTGCCGCGCATACTCGGCATGTCTTCGCCGTAAGCCGTGTCGCGATGCTCGGGGAAATAGCCGCGCATGCCGAGGTAACCGTTGCCAAGGTGAAACAATGACTCCTGCACCTGCAGGTCGGCGGGATCCAGTGAGGTTGAAATAAACGGTCGTATCACGTGCGGTTACTCCTTAACCGCACCGGAGGTTATGCCGCTGATGATCTGTTTCTGGAACAGAAGCACGATTGCCAGTGTCGGAATGATAACAATGACCGTGGCTGCGGCAATCTGTCCCCAGAGGATGGTGAATTGGGTTCGAAGCGCTGTGATGCCGACCGGTACCGTATGGTAATTGGCATCCGTGTTCAGTGTGAATGTCAGCAGGTATTCATTCCAGCTGGCAATAAATGTCATGATTGCGGTCGTGAACACGCCGGGTGCCGCCAGCGGGAAAATGATGTGCGTCAGTGTGCGCAAGGCGCCCGCACCGTCAATTCTTGCCGCCTCCTCAAGCGAAAGCGGTATGCTCTTGAAATGTGCCACCATGATCCACACGGCGGTCGGCAGTGTGATCGATGAGTAGGCCAGAGATACCCAGTAGCTGTTCAGGATGCCCAGCGAATAGAACATGTTGTAGATCGGGCCGACAATGATCATCTGGGGGAACATGGATACGGCCAGAATCATGGCCATCAGGAACGTCTTTCCCTTAAAGCGGAAGCGGGACACGAGATAGGCCGACAAAGTAGCGACGAAGATGACGTAAAGCGTCGTGACGATCGAGACGATGAAGCTGTTCAGAACGGAGCGCAGAAGCCCCTTTTCAAGCACCACTTTGTAGTGCTCCAGCGTCGGGTTCTCGGCGATCAGCCGGAACGCGGTCCGTGCGCCGAAGATTTCGGGCGACGGTTTGACCGATGTGGCGGTGACCCAGATAAAGGGGAACACGCTGACAAACAGAAAGAGCAGAATAATCAGTCCGGCAAAACCGCGGGCAAGCATTTTTCGTCTTCGCATCGTTGCGCGGCCGTCTGTTTTTTGTATCGACATGGGTCCCTCCTTACGAATCACTCAGCAGGTCAGCGCCAAGGAACTTGATGAATACCGTCGCGATGATCGCGACAAAGACAAACATGCCGACGACGATCGCAGATCCGTAGCCGTAGTTGCTTTGCTCGATCATGACTTTGTACGAGTAGATCGACAGCGTCTCGGTTGAACCGCCGGGGCCGCCGCCAGTCAGAACCGCGATCAGGTCATAGACGCGGAATGCGTCCAGCGTGCGAAACAGAAGGGCAACCAGAATCGAGGGCTTCATCAGGGGCAAGGTGATGTGGAAAAACTGATGCACAGCACCGGAGCCGTCGACCGCGGCACTCTCATAAAGCCCCCGGTCGATGATTTGCAGGCCCGCCAGCAGGAGCAGCGCCATGTACGGGGTCGTCTTCCAGACGTCCGCGATGATGGCCGCGGTCATGGCGCCTCCGCTCGTTGAAAGCATCTGTTCGGGGGAGCCAATCAGCCCGATGGCCGCAAAAAAGTTTGCGACGATACCGCTTCTGCCGTCATATAAGTATTGCCACATCAGGGCAGAGACAGCCGTCGGAATGGCCCAGGGGATCAGCGCTGCCGTCCGGACAAGCCCGATGCCCCGCATCGCCTTGTTCATGATCAGCGCCAGGCCCATGCCGAGTATCAGTTCAAGTGACACAGTCATGACGGTGAAAAATGCAGTGTGTCCCAGATCCTTGAAGAATCGCGTATCCTTAAGCAGCCGCTGGTAGTGTTCAAGGCCGACATAGTTGGATTCAATAAAAACGCGCTCCATGCCGGCAAATATGGCCTTCAAGTCCGACTGCCGCCAGAAGTCCTCGTCAGGGAAGCGGCTGTACACGGCATCAATGGACTGCCTGGCGTCGACAATATACGCGCGAATTGCTTCTTCATCCGCGGCGCTGATATCGGTCACACCGGCATACTGCTCGGCGATGCGGTCGGATTCTTCCGTCACGCGATCGAAAACGGCCTGCCCCTCGGCATCGACCAGATCGTAATCGTCATTGAGATAAAAGCCTACATAGGAGGCGTTTTCGGCCAGCAGATCTCCGTTCAGCGCACTGCCCAGCCGCAGTTCGTTGAACTGCTGATTGGTGGTGCGATAGTCAAAGAAGGAATATACGAACGATGTGATAATCGGGTATAGAGAGAAGATTGCCAACATGATCAATAACGGTGCCAGAAACAGAAAATGGTTCAACTTCAGATTGTGTTTCATGTTGCCCCCCGTTCATACGTCTCGGAAAAGAGGTTGGTCCATAGTTTGCGGCAGTTCCATTATAGGTCCTGCCGTGCAATTCACTCAAGGAGTGAAGCGATACTCGCGATATAAGGTGCGAGCCAGGGTGCGAGGTAGAAAAAAAGCAGCCGCATGCGCGGCTGCTTTTCTCTATATGGCTAGGCCATTATTCTTCCTCATCCGCGTATTCGAACGGCTCGGCTTTTGCCAGTGCCTCTTCGACTGCGGCAACTGCGTCCTCCAGCTCGGTATCACCGGCCAGATAACCGTGAACGGCCTGCTGCAGCTCATCCGAAACGGCTGCGTAGTCTTCGGCGACCGGTCGCGAAATGGTGGTTTCAAGTGCATTCAGGAATCCCGGCATCGAGAGAAGCAGATTGCTCTCAATGACTTCCTCGTCTTCCAGCACGGCATTGAAGCCCGGCAGATAGCCGCCTTCCATGCTCATGATCTTCTGACCTTCCGGACCCGTGATGAAGCTGATGAGTGCGAGCGCACCATCCTGATTCGAGCTGTTTGCATTCACGCCGAGGAGCCAGCCGCCGACGGTGCCGCCCATGGGCAGCGGTGCGATTGCGACCTGATCCTGAGTGATCTCACCCTCAGAGGCGATGGCGCCCCACTGATAAGGCCAGTTGCGGGCAAATACGGAATCGCCTTTGATAAAGCTGTTCGCCGTTTCACCTTCGGTGTAGACCAGAATGTTTTCCGGAGCGGCACCGGCGTCCTGCAGGTTCTTCATCGCTTCCAGACCGCCCGCGATATCACGCCAGTTGTCCGAGAACTCGTTGAAGTTGCAGACGAGGCCTTCATACTGTTTCGACTGATAGACGAAACCGTCGACTGTTTCGGCTTCACCTTTGTACTGGACGGCCAGATCGAGCACGTCTGCCCATGTGTATTCGCCGGATTCCAGCATGGCCAGTTCATCTTCACTGACGATATCCTTCCTCACGTACAGGACGCCGAGGTCAGGGAAGAAGGGCAGTGCAAACTGTTTGCCGTCGTATTTGCCGGCACTCATGGAGCCCTGATTGTAGTCGCGGATCGAGAGATCATTATCTCTCATGAAGCCGTCCAGTGCCGCAATGTATCCGGCTGCTGCGAATTCACCAGCCCAGACCACGTCCATTGAAATGACGTCATATTCGTCACTGCCGGCCTTGAGCGAGTTGATCAGCTGAGTGCGCATGGCGCCTGAGTCATTCGTCATGTCAACCCAGACTGCTTCATATTCTTCCTGTGAGGCGTTGAACGCATCGATGACTGCCTGCGTCGCCGGGGTGCTGTCGCCTTGTGCCGCAAAGTTGATGACTGTCTTTTCAGCGGCAAAAACGTCTGCACCGATGCCGGCAACCAGTGATATCGCCATCACCAGGCTGAGTGCGACTGCTACGATTCTTTTCATGTGTGATTCCTCCGTTTTACTAAAATGGTTTTACAAAAATGATGCTTAATACCTTGCACTGGCTGTCCAGTCAGATTCGCCAAATTGCAAGGTTGTTTTAGAACTTTCTCCATTATAACTGACCTTACACATGCATATTGTCATATAACTCAGATTGCTTGACTGTAACAAATCAGATGTTGATACTGAACAAGAACAATTATGAAGATTGTCGCAACAAAAGCAAAAGAACCCGGATGATCCTGAAAAGATCGATGGATCGCCGATTCATCGTGCCAAACCGTCCGGATGCTGCCGTTTTGTACAATCTGAACAAATGGGCCGCCTGTCCGCGAGGCGGCCGTCAGAGACGGAGTCGGCATGCCTTATCGCAGAATAACGGATGGACAGGAGTCCATGAGAGAACTGATATCGGATCTGGAAGAGCTGCGGCTTGCCATTCGGATGCCCATCTGCCTGTTCGCCGACGGCAAGCCCGTCGATGCAGAACAGGTCATGCTCGATCACGTGAGCACGCTTCCGCTCGTGCGCGGCCACGCGCTGGTCCCGCAGCATGTCAAATCGCCGTTTTCCGAGCGATTCATTTATCTTGAGCTTGATTTGTGCTGGTCCCTCCTGATCGGTCCTTTCATCTATCCGAATGATGATGCCAGCGTGCTCATGATGATTCGCCGCGGCCTTTATGATATTGCCGAGCTGGAGAGGATCAGCGATTACTACCAGGCACTGCCTCGAATCGATTATCGCTCAGCCGTCGCGATCGGCCGGGTCACCGCCGAGCGCTACGCCTACAAGCGCGTGCGGGGCGAGTATCCGTATGCGGCTGTCGCTGGAGCTTTTGTCCCGGTGCCGCCGGAGATCACGGCCGGCATGTCGACCATGCTGCCGGAGCACTATTACAAAACGCAGATCCACGAGCGAAGCAAGCATTTTGCACATCCGTCAATCCTGATCGAGGACGAACTGGCGCAGAATATCGAAGCCGGGAACAGGGACGCTGCCCTGGCTGTTCTCCGCCGTATCAACCGGCTGGAACGCGCGACGCTCGCGGACCAGCCGCTCAGGTCACTGAAGAATTCATTGATCGGAAGCATCACGATTTTTACGCGTGCGGCCATCCAGGGCGGTGTTCCTGATCGGACTGGCTTCACGCTTTCCGACGCATTTATCCGCCAGATTGAACGGGCTTCCGGGCGTGAACAGCTGGAAGGCGTTGAAGAACAGGCGATTCGTGCGTTTGTGGATCTCGTGGCAGACGAAAACCGGCAGCGGTACAGCAACGCTGTCCTGCGCGTGATCCGCTTCATCGACCTCCATCTGACCGAGGATCTTCGGCTCGAGCGGCTGGCCGATGAGGTGCATCTGCATCCGAATTACCTCTCCTCGCGCTTTCACAGCGAAACGGGCCAGCGCGTAAGCGCGTATATCCGCGACAAGCGGCTGGAGGAAGCGGCCCACATGATTCGCTACACGAATAACAGCCTGAAGCAGATTGCCGCGTTCTTATGCTTCAGTTCCCAAAGTCATTTCAGCCGGGCCTTCAAAGCGCGCTACGGCGTCACCCCGTCCGACCTGGCCGGCCACCGCCTGCCGGGAAACGCGAAAAATCGGATCTGACCCTGCATCGGGAGGTGCTATATGGTTGCTGCCAAATTCATAAGCGTGTCTTTGCTGCTCATCCTGACGATGAGTCTGCTTTTTGCGGTGCCGGCCCTGGCAGCTGCGGACGGTCCCGTTCGTGTCGAGACGCGGCCCGCCGCCGTTGCACCGAACGAACACACGCTCGTCACCGTGCATCTTGCCGCTGATGAGGCGGCGGACATCAGCGGCATGCGCATCGACGCTTCGGCGCTCGGCATGGAAGACGAGATCACGGTCGACCTGGCCCTGGGTGCCGTGACTTTATCCGTCCGCAGCGATATAGCCCCCGGCATAAAGACACTTCACCTGATTCTATTGGATGAAGCACGCAGCCGGCAGGTCGTCCCGTTCGACGTCGAGGTGCTTTCCGAGCCGACTGACAATGTCGCCTGGGATGAAACGGTGATCTACTTTCTTCTCACCGATCGCTTCAGCGACGGGGATCCGGACAACAATGACCCCAATGGCGAAGGCTATGACCCCGGTTTGCCGGAAACTTACCACGGCGGTGACTTTCAGGGCATCATCGACCGGCTCGATTATCTGCAGGACCTCGGCATCAGCATGATCTGGATCACCCCGATCGTCGACAACGTCGACCACAACGCGCGTGCCGGCAAGGATGGCCCGCAGTACGGCTATCACGGGTACTGGGCGAAAGATTTTGAGGCGATCGACGAGCATCTGGGCAGCCTCGAGACGTTTCACCGCCTGATCGACGAAGCCGCCGCGCGCGGTATCGGCATCATGGTGGACGTCGTACTGAATCACGCCGGCTACGGCATGAAGGAAACGGATCTCGGCGAAGGCATTTCGAATTATCCGACCGCTGCCGATCAGGATGTGTTCGCGGGCATGCTGCGGCCGGATCCTGCACCGCACACGGTCACCGGCGAACTGGCCGGCCTGCCGGATTTTGTGACGGAAGATCCGTCCGTGCGATCCCAGCTGATCGCCTGGCAGACGGCGTGGATCGAAAAAAGCCGCACGGCAGGCGGCAACCGGATTGCCGCGTTTCGCGCCGATACAGTCAAGCATGTGGAGCCGGCCGCGTGGAAAGCACTCAAAAACGCAGTCACCAGAATCGATCCGGCCTTCAAGCTGCTCGGCGAATGGTACGGCGCAACGGTTGACGCCGATGGCGGCAGCCTGAATAGCGGCGGCATGGATGCCCTGCTCGATTTCGGCTTCAAGGAGATCGCGCAGCAGTACATTCGCGGCGAGATTGAAAGGGGCGAGCGGCGGCTGAATCACCGCCACGAAAAAATTACCAATATTGATGTCCTCGCGCCGTTTCTCAGCAGCCACGACGAGGACGGTTTTCTTGCCACGCGCGCCCTGAACGATGTTGGCTTGCAAAAGGTTGCCGCGACTTTGCAGCTGACAGCCAAGGGCGTACCGGTTATTTACTACGGCGAGGAAATCGGCATGAGCGGGAAAGCGGCCGGTGATATGGACCGCGGCGAATTCAGTGAAAACCGCGGCGATTTTGCCTGGGATCTCGTCCCGGACAACGACATGCTGGCGCATTACAAAGCCCTGCTCCGGATCCGAAATGACTACGCGACGCTGTTTGCACGCGGTGAACGGACGACCCTGATGGCAGATGACCAGCTCGGTGCGGCCGTTTTTACGCTGACATACGGGGAGGAGCAGCTGATCGTCGGGATCAATACGACGGACCATGAACTGACTGTTCAGGTACCGGCTGAAACGGGCAATATGGCGTATGCTGACCTTTTTCCCGGCGGCAGCATAACGAGCCGGGGCGGTCAGCTGACGGCTGTCCTGCCGCCGCGAAATGAGGGCGGCACGTGCATTGCTGCCGTTGCACCGGCACGGACGCCTCTCTCGGTCTTGCTTGTCCCGGCGGCAGTCTTGCTCCTGATCGCGTTGGCAATCATCGCCCGTATTCGGCATAATGCCAAACATAACGCTTAACCAGAGGTATACATGCATTCATGGCTTCAGAGCGTCTATTCAGACGGCTCCCCTTATTATGTCAGCAATCCGAAACCGCGCTCGGGCGAAACGATTTCGATCCGCCTGTCCGTCTCCGAAAACGACGAGCTGAAAGCCGTCATCCTGCGCAGCCGCGAATTTGGCTCGGAGATTTTGCGCGAGATGGCCGTCAGGGACGTGAGGCACGGTTTGCGATTTTATGAGACACAAGTTACCGTCAGGGAACATCTTTTCGCATATCAGTTTTATCTCGTCACGGAAAGCAGCGTATATTACTGCACACAGCACCGCGTGACAGACTACATGCCGGACGAAAGCCGCGATTTCAAGATTCTGGTTGACTACACTGCGCCCGACTGGACGAAAAATGCCGTCTTCTACCAGATCTTCCCGGACCGCTTCAGAAACAGCCGGCCGGATCTCGATGTAAAGGACGGCGCCTATACGTACAGAGGACATCCGGTGCGCCGAATCACGAACTGGGATACGCCGGCGGCACCGTATGAGGAGGCGCATTGTCTCGATTTTTACGGCG
>DUPJ01000133.1 GCA_012838355.1 Clostridiaceae bacterium | reverse complement strand
TCGAGCATGGCATTGATGAGACATTCAAGCCTGAGGTCGCGCAGAACATAGAGATGGCTGGACAGAATATGACCCGCATGCCGGCACCAGGCGCGGTCGACCGCCCGGTTGATCACGCGCAGGAAGACGAAATACGCGGTTTTGAGGAAAATTTCCGTGTGATTTCGCCGGGCCGCATGGTGGCGAAACGTTTCCTGCGAAGCAAGCTGTCCATCGCCGGCATGATTATGGTGATCTTCGTGTTCCTCTTTTCCTTCGTCGGACCCCTGATCACGGACATGATCTATGCTTACGGTGAAACAGAAGTACACCGGATTGAGCGTATTTCCGATCTTGTGACGAAAGCAGATTATGAAGGCGCCGACGGACAGGACTACACGTTTTACGACAAGTCGCAGACCATTGTGCCGTACAAAGCGCCGCCGTCGTCGGAGCATCCGCTCGGAACCGATACGAACGGCTTTGACATTCTTGTCCGCCTGATGTACGGCGGGCGTATCTCGCTTGTGATCGCGTTTATTGTGATTATTCTTGAGACGCTGATCGGCATTGTGCTGGGAGGATTGGCCGGCTACTTCGGCGGCTGGGTCGACCAGCTGGTCATGCGTATCGTCGATATTTTTGCCAGTCTGCCCGGTTTGCCCATACTGCTGATATTGTCCGCAACGATAGCCTCCATAGAAAGTATTCCAGCCGAACACCGCATCTATTATCTGATGGCATTCCTGACCCTGATGGGATGGACGGGCGTCGCACGCCTGATCCGCGGCCAGATTCTCTCTCTGCGTGAACAGGAATTTATGCTGGCGGCTGAAACGACCGGCATCCGCACATCAAGGAAAATATTCAAGCACCTTGTACCGAATGCCATTCCCCAGCTGATTGTTACGGCGACGCTCGGGCTCGGCGGCATCATTCTCTACGAATCGACCTTATCCTATCTCGGTATCGGCGTGCCGTTCCCGAAGGCAGCGTGGGGGTCGATGATTGCGCTGGCCGATCCTTCCAAGGGACAGGAGATTCTCGCGAACTATCCCAACATGTGGGTCCCGGCCGGTGTGCTGATTATCATCACCGTGCTCGGTTTCAGCTTCGTGGGCGACGGTCTCAGAGACGCATTTGATCCGAAGGCAAAAAGGTAACGACATGGCATTGAAATTGAAAAAAAATAAAAAACAAATAAAGGGCGTCGATGATCAGACGTACCTGACACTCAAGGAAGAGCGGGCGATCTCGAAAGCCAATATGCGGGTCATGAAGGAGTTCGAACGCAAAAAAAGGCGCGAGAACGTTGATCCGTCCGAATATCTGACCAAAATGCGTGATCCCAATAACGTTGTTGAGTTTGACAACCTGCATACGTTCTTCTTCACGGATGTCGGCACAACGCGCGCGGTAAACGGTGTCAGCTTTGATGTGCCGACTGGCAAGACGGTCGGGATTGTGGGCGAGTCCGGCTGCGGCAAGTCGGTGACCAGCCTGTCTCTGATGCAGCTGGTGCAGGCACCGCAGGGCCAGATCGTGGAGGGCAGCATCCGCTACAAGGCGACGGACGGAAAAGTATATGACATTCCGAAAGTGCCGATGAACGAAATGCTCCACATTCGCGGCAAAGAAATTTCGATGATCTTTCAGGAACCGATGACGAGCCTCAATCCTGTTTTCCGGATCGGCCGCCAGCTCGACGAGGTCGTCATGCTGCACGTGCCGGACTCGACGGCTGACAGCGCCAGAAAGCGTTCGATCGAGATGTTGAAAACGGTCGGTATCGCCGACGGTGAGCGCGTTTATGAAAGCTATCCTCACGAATTGTCAGGCGGCATGCGCCAGCGTGTCATGATCGCGATGGCGTTGATCTGCGATCCGCGTCTGATCATCGCGGACGAGCCGACAACGGCACTCGACGTAACGATTCAAGCCCAGATTCTCGAACTCCTGCGCAACATCAAGGATAAGATCAACGGCAGCATCATGCTGATCACGCATGACCTCGGCGTCATCGCCGAAATGGCGGACCAGGTCGTCGTCATGTATGCCGGCCGCATCATTGAAGAAGGAACGGTGCGGGAAATTTTCCACAGTCCGAAACACCCGTATACGGTGGGGCTGATGCTTTCGAAGCCGCGCGTCGACCAGGGGGTCGATAGACTTTACAGCATCCCCGGCCAGGTGCCGAACCCGATCAACATGCCGGATCACTGCTATTTCTACAATCGCTGTGAGCGCGCCATGCCGGTCTGTCTCGGTCCATACCCTGATCTGATCCCGTTTTCCGACACGCACAGAGCCGCCTGCCTGCTTTACGATGAAGCGGCAATGGCCAGGCAGGCTGAGCTGGACCGGGAAGCAACCGTTGAGGATGTCTCCGCTGCAAGCGAGCGGGGCGAGGTGGAATGAGCATGGATAACAGCAGCATTTTAGTCGTTGAAAATCTAAAAAAATATTATTACGGCGGCGGCATCGGCAAAAATCGTGTCGCTGTCAAGGCTGTCGACGATGTGTCGTTCAGCATTGAGCGCGGCACGACCATGGGGCTTGTCGGTGAGTCAGGCTGCGGCAAGACGACCGTCGGCCGCACGATTCTCCGCCTGCATGATGTGACCGGCGGCAAGGTGTCATTCAAAGGCAGAGATCTGGCCAAGCTGAGCAAGCGAGAACTGAGAAGAATGCGGCCTCAGCTGCAGATGATTTTTCAGGATCCGTACTCAAGTCTGTCACCCCGGATGCCGGTCGGTGAAATTATCGGCGAGGCGGTCAGGGAACATAATATCGTGCCGGCCGATCAATACCGCCAGCACATTATGAAGGTTATGCGTTCCTGTGGTTTGCAGCCGCAGTATTTCTCGCGCTACCCGCATGAATTCTCCGGCGGCCAGCGACAGCGCATCTGCATCGCTCGTGCCGTGGCCCTGAATCCCGACTTCATCATCTGTGACGAACCGGTCAGCGCGCTTGACGTTTCGATTCAGGCTCAGATTCTGAATCTGATGCAGGATCTGCAGGATGAGTTTGGTTATACGTACATGTTTATTTCGCACGACCTGTCGGTCGTCGAGCATATATCCGATACAATCGCCGTCATGTATCTCGGCAGCATTGTGGAAATCGGGGATAAGGAAAGCGTGTTTGACAAACCGTCGCATCCTTACACGAAAGCGCTGCTGTCGGCCGTGCCGGTAGCCGATCCCGATTACCGCATGAACCGCATCGTCCTGGCTGGCGATATCCCAAGCCCGGCCAACCCGCCGTCCGGCTGCAAGTTCAGAACGCGCTGTCCTTACGCAATGGAACGGTGCGCCAAAGAGGTGCCGGTGCTTGCGAATATTGACGACGGCCACGAAGTGGCCTGCCATTTGTTCGATGACGAAGTGGCGGCCTACAATGCGAAAGTGAAGGGGGACATCTCCGCCTGAGAAAAAGGGTTCTGAGACAGTTACGCTTGTGAGCAGGAAAATGAAAAAACCGAAGGAAGAATTCGTTGATGACGGCCGCGTGATCGCGGATATGGACATGCCCGGGGTGCGCAAAAGCATCTGGGATTCGTCCGGCGTTCGCATCAACACACCGGCGCAGTCGTCAGAAAAACTGCCGCGCAGGCTGGACGGTGAAATGCCCTGGACCAAAAAAGAGATGTTTTACTTCTATCTTGGTTCGGTTGCATCAGTCCTTCTTTACGGCTTGATCATATTCGGGGGGTTGGCGTTGTTTCTGATCCTCTGGCTCCGTTAGCAAAAGTCCAGTGTCGGGCGTGAAGTGACGACTTAGGAGTTAATGATGAACATGAAAAGAACAAGACAACTCATTGCCGTATTACTTGTCCTTGTGATGAGCGCGGGACTGGCAGGGTGCGCCCGCATCGGCGGTGCCATCGACCCGCGGGAATGGGGTTATGAGAGCCAGGTTACGTACCATGCGATGGGCGGCATGATTAACACGAAAGAGATCCGCGAGACGTATTATCTGAAAGGCTCGCTGATATTTGAGCCTCGCGGCACGACCAATATGCTGATCCGTCCGGTCAAGGACGGCCACATTCTGGCCGGCTGGTACAAGGGCCCGCTCGAGCCGGAGCTGGACGAGAATAATCAGCCGATTATTGAATTCCGGGCCGAAGATCGCTGGGACTTCAGTGCCGATCGGGTCGAGGAGAGCATAACGATCTACGCACGCTGGATTCCCCAGGGTGTCGTCAGATATGTCGACAGCATGACGGAAGAAGTCATGTTCTCCAAGAACATAACGTCGGATTCACCGGTACAGCCCCTGACTCCGGCGGCTTTGCGGCTTGTCGATAAAACAGGTTACACGATGGAAGGCTACTACGAAGACAAAGAAGCGACAATTCCATACGACTTCTCCTCGTACGTTCACGGTGAACTGATTCCGAGCGAACGTGAAATCTACGAACAGCTGCTCGAAGAATTTCCTGACGACATCGCCGTTTACGATGGTGAGGAAGAGCTGCCGCCGCTGGAAGAGAGCGTTGATGAAGCACCTGAAGATGCTGACGAGGCCGACGCTGAGGACGAGGACGACCTCGGTGATGTCGACGTGACACCGATCGATCCGCACGCCTATATCAAGCGCCTCGGATACATCTACACGACGGAAGACGAGGCTGTCATCGAGCAGATACGGCTGAGAAAAAAAGAGATCATCGACGAGTCGATCCGCTACTACGAAGAGAATACTGCCGGCAAAACGGTCTGGCTGAATTACACGGAAGGCAGAAGCAAAATCGTAAGCAGCGTCGAGGATCTCGAGCTGAACGGCCGCTACGGTTTCTTCGGCACGGACGACAGCGGCCAGTCGTTTGACAAATACATCATCAGTGCCGACCTCGATTTCAACGGCAAAACGTTTGACATGGTATCCGATTTCGGCGGCACGATCGAAGGCAACGGACACGCGCTCGACAATATTTCGATCGCAATCGCCGGCCGCAAGCTGGATCAGAATGAACAGTATCAGGGAGCTATATTCGGCAATCTGAACGGTGCCACGATCAGGGATCTCGAAATCAGCAATCTGCTGTTTACAGTGAACCTGCCCCCGACGAATCATCTGCAGGCGGCCGCATTCGCGGTAAACGCCGAGAAGTC
>DUPJ01000132.1 GCA_012838355.1 Clostridiaceae bacterium | reverse complement strand
AGGGAACCATCCGCGACAATCTGCTTTACGCCAGGCCGCAGGCATCACAGGAAGAACTGGAAGACGCCTGCCGAAAGGCAAACATCCACGATTTCATCGCCGCGCAGCCGCTCGGTTATGACACCGTTGTGGGAAATCGCGGCCTGAAACTGTCCGGCGGTGAAAAACAGCGTGTCTCGATTGCCCGTGTCCTCCTTAAAGATCCAAAAATCCTCATTTTTGACGAGGCAACATCCGCCCTGGATTCAATCTCGGAAGGCCTCATCCAGGAAGCGATGGAACAGCTCATGGCCAAAAGAACCACCATCCTCATCGCGCATCGCCTGTCCACCATCCAGGCGGCCGATGAAATTCTGGTGATGGCCGATCGCACGATTCAGGAACGGGGCAGCCACCGCGATCTTATCGCGAGAGACGGTCTCTACCGCCAGCTCTGGGAAACACAAGCGGGTACTTCGCTTGAAGACCGGGCGGCACTGTCGCCGGTTTGAGAGAACGCGTCATCTGTCCGCAGACGAGAGGAGGCTTTTTGTCAAAGCCATGCATCGTCAGCCATAGAACTCGGCAATGCACTCGCGCGCTAAAGCCGCCCACTTCCATAACAGTTGAGGACGAAAGTGAAGCGTGGAAATATCCTTCATGATCAGCTCGATGGAACATCCGTTTGTTGCCTCTAAGATCTTCATGATGTCCTTTTTCGCTTCGTTTTCGTCGAATTTATCCATGGCAAATACGGCCGGTGACGGTTTGCAGCTCATCACGTACTTGCCGCGGCAGCGTTCGGCAGCTCTGTTCAGATCGTTCCAGGGGCTCATGGAAATTTTCCTCAGATTCGGAATTTTCTCCATAATTTCCATCTTGCCGGAGAGCGGTTCACAGCATCCATAGTATGTGATGCCGAACTGCTTCAGCCACTCCATTTCGTACTGCAAAGAAAATTGCCAGTGCATGTCCGGGCTGACGCTGGAGAAGATTTGTGCGTTGCCGCAGCCCCACATCTGCTTCGTCGGACAATGCAAAAGGTGTTTTTCCGGCTCGTCGAGACACGATACATGGCCGTACCCGCCTGAACCGACGCGCACCGCAGTATTGTTTGACGCCCATATGCCTTCTTCACGGTAACGCTGCATCCGAACCATGGAACAGTGAACGTATCGCTTGACGACCGCTTCAACAAATTCCGGCTCGAGAATGAGGTTCATCAGCGTTTGCTCAACGCCCATCACACGAATCAGGTAGTCCCACGGCGTAAACCACAGCCCGCGTGCGCCGACCGTCTTGACGTCAATGATTCCGTCAAACAGCTCCTGCATCAGCTCGCCATACTGCGCGGTGCGCTCGCGATCGACGATAATTTCAGGTTCCTTGATTTTTTCCACATCATTCATATCGTTGATCAGGACATGAAAGTGGCGCGAAACAATTTCGCTGTTGAATTGTGTCGACGCGACATCGACAACTTCGTCGATGCCGAATCCGCTGTCATATACGACGAGCGGATTTTCAACGTAATCCTCGACGATCACATCGCCGAGGTCATGATTAAAACAGTACAATTCCTGAAGCAGAATTTCTTCCAGCTCTCTGGCGAACGCGTGCGTGCACCGCAATGAAAGCGAATCGTCCTGGATCTCATTCCAGCAGATTTCGTTAATATAGATCGGCGGAACCGTCATTTTGAGATCATTCGCATCGCGCCACAATCTGCGCCTGATATCCATCAGCGGCATGGCGGCAATATCATGCTTGCGCTTCGCCAGCTCGCGCAGACGCTCAATGTCTTCCCTGGGCAAAGTCAAATTATCCTGCGGGATTCTGCCGATGTGCATACCGGGCGCCGGATCCGCACCAAAACGATCACCAAGGTTCAAGTATCTGCTCATATTCTGCCCTCCCTGACAAAAACGCTGATCCATCACCAGCCTGCAATTTCACACAAAGCATCAAGAAAACTGTAGCACAACAATCAAAAGGCTCATCACCCACTTCCGCGAAAAGTTTGCTGTGGCTCGAGTGGGTATGGTGCAGGACATTGGAATTGCAGGCGACCGGCGACAAGAAATATGGATGTCCGGAACCCTTCAAAGGTGCGAAAGCCTCTGGCCTTTCGCTTGGCTGTTTGGATCAGGCTGTTCATGCCTTCAGCAAATGCATTGGTGGACAGACTTCGGAAATAGGCCAGGATACCGTCAGCATGCTTCTTCAGACTGTGCGCGGCACGCTTCATCGGATCGAGTCGACTATGCGCCATCCAGCTCATTAAGCGTCTCAATAGTTCAGCGGCTGACATCACGTCACGGCTGCAGTAAATGTCGTCGATCATTTGAACCATGCAATAGGCACGGCCGGTCTTCGGATATTGCTGGCAAAGGGCTTCCGTACGTTCACGCTGTGACGCCGTGGCTTTTCGCGCTGGTATCATGAGCAGCTTGCGCCCTGCCTCCCTGCTCCGGCAGGAACGCGTTCCTTGTTCGGCCCGACGCACCTCGTCCATCGCATCCAGCATCAGCTTTTTGATATGAAAACGGTCGTAAACGATGGCCGCATGCGGAAAGCTTAAAATCCGCTGCAAAATATATAACGCTCGGCCTAACATCGATCACATGTGTGTTTGAGCGTAAGCGTGCCATCTCATCTTCGCCCAATAATCGTTTAGCCATGTGCGCTTCCTCCAGTCACAATCGTCCTTGAAAAGCAACTTCATATTCGTTTGTCTGATTACAAGGGTTCCTGATAACTCATGTGTCTCATTCTTAGGTTCCTCGCAATTCTATCGTCTTTTCATAAGGATTCTCATAACTCTAACTGTCCATTTTTATGGGTACATTTTAATCAAATTAGCATCGCTGAAAAGTAAAGCCCTGCAACTACGACGTTACAAGGCTTACTGGCGGAAGCGGAGGGATTCGAACCCTCGTGCCCTTGCGGACAACCGCTTTTCGAGAAGTGTTAAATGCGGAAAAACGCCTTGTAACAACGCATAAGTTTTTACTACTCACATCATGGAAACGCACTAACTAAAAGGTTTTTCTTAAATTTCATCTCAACGTCTTATAACTCAATACGGGGCAGTTGGGCACCATTTGGGCACCATTTCGGGAGTTATAGCGCGCACGACCAAAAATCTAAACAAAAAATCAAGTCTGCATTACCTATAAGTGCGTTTGAAGCAATGTGCGCTATAACCTCCAAGCATTCTGATCGCTGGAATCTCATACGTGTACTGACTTTGAGCAATTTCTATTGGTGCCCTGTTTTCTGGAGATGCAAGAAATCGTGTTTTTGAGGTCACCACACTGGGCACCACAAAAGGCACCATCGGACACCATTGGGCACCAAAAGCCAATAATCTATGCCGCAATCACACGGCTGTTATTTGGAGGAACATCATGAGTCATATCGACCTAAAGAAGATCGGCATCCTTCTGCCGGACGGCAGCATTAACAAAACGAAGATTAACTATCTCGCTGGTGAGATCACCTTGCCATTTGCAGATATGGTTTGGGTTTCAACGAACCGTGATCCCGAAACAATTACCCGACTCACGCAGCTCTTTTTGGATATGCGAACGCTCAAGAAGTCAACACTTTTCTTCTCATTAATCTACACCTTGTTTGCATTGTTGGGATTGCAGACGCCAGACAGTGTGCTTCCTCTTCTCCAGAATCGTGAGGCACTTGAGTATTTTCTCTACTCATTTATCAATGATTTCGGCGAGATCATGCAAGAAAAATTCGACGACGGAAGAATGGCACAGATGGCTAAAATGGGTGACTATGAAACCAGCATTTAATTATTACTACGGTCAGGAAGCGGATCAGTTCACCTTCTATCGGATTCCGAAAGTGCTTTTTACCAGCGATGCCTTTCATGGTTTATCGAGCGATGCGAAAGTACTTTACGGCTTATTTCTGGATCGGATGGGATTATCGCTAAAAAATGAATGGCTGGACGAACAAGACCGTGTTTTCATCTACTTCACGTTGGAAGATATTCAGAAACACATGAATTGTGGTCATAACAAAGGCGTCAAGATGATGGCGGAGCTGGATAGCGAGAAAGGGATCGGCCTAATTGAACGCGTAAAACAAGGATTGGGAAAGCCCACGAGGATTTATGTGAAAAACTTTACGCTACAAGAACAACCAGCAGAAGAGGGATCACCGGAGGGCCAAACAGCGAACAGGGAGTTATCCACAACGTTATCCACATGGGAAGTCAAGACTTCCGAAAAAGGGAAGTCTGCACTTCCGATAAACGGAAGTCTGGACTTCCGAAAAGAGGAAGCAAATAAGACTAATCTTAATAAGACTGAGTTTAATGAGGGGAATATATCCATCAATCCATCTTACCTAAGCGATCCGACTTCCTCTTTTAGGCATCAAGAAGAGATTGATCGATGGACAGCTTACCGCCGCATGATCAAGGAGAATACTCAATTTGATTGTTTGTATCAACGCTATGGTGATACAGCAACCGAGATTCTGGATATCATGGTCGAAACCGTCAGTTCAAAACGAGAAAGCATCCGCATTAACGGCAATGACTTCCCTGCATCGGTGGTGCGCAGCCAGCTCTTGAAACTCAATTACGGTCACATTGAGTATGCCATCGAAAGTCTGAAGAACAACACGAGCAAGGTATACAACATCAAAGCATACGTATTGGCGACGCTTTACAACACACGTTTGACGGTTAACCATTACTACCAGGCAGAAATCAACCACGGTTTATATGGCAGCTAGCCTCCATAAGCCGGGTATAATTCTAGTGATGACGCCAAGAGCGAAGCGAAGCCGATGGAGGAATAGAAGTATGGATGAGATGAAGGTTTTCGAGAACAAAGAAATACGTTCTATGTGGGACAACGAGAAGGAAGAATGGTTGTTCTCAGTGGTTGATGTAGTTGGTGTGTTGGCGGAGAGCGCAAATCCTAGAAGATATTGGAGTGATCTTAAGCGAAAACTAAAAGATGAAGAAGGTGCCGATCAACTGTACGAAAATATCGTACAGTTGAAAATGAAGTCGCCGGACGGAAAGATGAGAGCGACTGATGTGACTGATCTGCAAGGGATCTTCCGCATCATTCAGTCCATTCCATCACCCAAAGCTGAACCATTCAAAATGTGGCTGGCAGAAGTTGGAAAAGAGCGTGTTGATGAAATTATTGACCCTGAATTGACGATTGAACGCGCCTTGCAAACGTACTTGCAAAAAGGCTACTCACGCGAATGGATCAATCAGAGGCTGCAGGCGATACAAGTTAGAAAAGAGTTGACGGATGCTTGGCAGGATCATGGCGTTAACGCTGGCCGTGCGTTCGCCATCCTGACCAACGAGATCTCTAAAGCGTGGTCGGGCATGACAGCTCGTCAATACAAGGATTTCAAGAACCTTAAAAAAGAAAACTTGCGCGACAACATGACGACCACAGAGCTGATTCTGAACATGCTGGCCGAGACGGCTACGAAAGACATCACCAATGTCGATCATCCAGAAAACATGAGTGAGCACAGGGCAGT
>DUPJ01000131.1 GCA_012838355.1 Clostridiaceae bacterium | reverse complement strand
GGATGCCGATGAAGTTCCGTACGACGAACTACTGAACCCCGCTTCCATGACAATCGCAGGCTGCGCCAAGCTGGAACCGTGGATCATTAAAACAGACAGTCCCGTCGGCTTCCAATTCGTTCGCTCCGGTTATTTTGTGCGTGACAATAAGGATCTGTCCCGCGCGAAACCACGCTTCAACCGCAGCGTGGTCCTGAAGGATTCATACCGACCCGACGCGTGAAGCGTATTTTCAGCCGGCAGCCGAGCTGATAACAAAGACAGGTGATGGTATGGAAAAGGCGGCACAGGCCGCCTTTTCCAGTACTGATTCCAGCGTGAAATTTTCAAATCATGCCGACAACCGGACGCCTTCATCTTCAGGTTAATTCTTAGTGTCGGCGAATCTTTCGCGAGGTTGTTTTTTCGAACTCCGTGTCGCGCAGCGTTATTTTTCTCACGTACTTGTACGTTGCCAGATTGTGGTTCATCTCGCGGACGAAGCGGTCAATTTTTGCCTGTACTCTGGACGAGGTCAGACTCTCCCCTTTCAGTTCCGGATCTGCATCGATCGCGTCCTGTGACGGGAAAATTTCGGCAGCCACTTCGATGTCACCTTTGTCATTCCTGACGCCGGAGACGACAGCTTCCGCGATCAGCGGATTTTCTGTCAGCAGGAATTCGATTTCTTCGGGGAATATGTTCTTGCCGTTCTTTGTCACGATCAGGTTGGCTTTTCTGCCCGTGATGATGACGAAGCCGTCCTTGTCGATGCGGCCAAGATCACCCGTGTGATAGAACCCTTCGTCGTCGATCGCTTCCTTCGTGGCTTCTTCGTTCTTATAATAGCCGATCATGACGTTGTCGCCGCGGCCGGCGATTTCGCCAATGCCGTTTTCATCGGGGCTGAGGATTTTCATGTCGACACCCGGCAGCGGGAGACCGGCCGATTCATTTTTATAGTAGATATCACGATTGAGCGCCAGAATCGGCGCGCATTCGGTCAGGCCATAGCCCTGAATGCAGTTGAAGCCGAGTGCCTGCATGCCTTCAAGAACGGCCGGCGATATCGCCGCACCGCCGGCGATCATCATGCGAATGCTGCCGCCGAACATATCATGAATTTTGGCAAAAACCTTCTTGCGTTTATCGATGCCGAGGGCCATCAGCGCCTTGGTCAGGCCAAGTCCGACTTTGAACTTTCTCGCCTGCTTCGGTTCAGCCAGCGCCGCTTTCATGATGCGCTTGTAGAACATTTCGAGCATGAGCGGCACCACAAGGATCATGGTCGCTTTTGACTCCTGCAGGTTTTGCACGATGTAGCGCAGGCCCTCGCAGACGGCCACGGTGCAGCCGCGATACAGCTGACAGAGGAAACCGCAGGTGCATTCATACGTATGGTGTATCGGCAGCACAGAGAGGAAAATGTCCTTGTCGTCGATATACGTCATGGAACACATTGCCATCAGGTTTTTGCAGATGTTTTTGTGGCTCAGCATGACAGCCTTCGAGCGGGCGGTCGTACCGGACGTAAAGAGGAGGATGTTCATGGCTTCGCGGTCTATCGGCGCCTTGTCATACTGCAGATCGCCGCCGGAGCGAATGGCGTTGCCCTCTTTGATGCAATCCCAAAAAAAGACATCTTCATTTTTGTCCATGGAAATGAACAGTTTTACACCGGGAACCTTGTCGCGAATGGCATCGATCGATTTCTGCTTCGAACCGGCATATATGAGAATGGACGCTTCAGACCGTTCCAGAAGCGACGTCAGTTCCACATCCGGCAATTCCTTGTCGAGCGGCACCACCACGCCGAACCCGCAGACAGTCGCCATATAGCTGACGTACCACTCATAGCGCGTCTCACCGAGAATGGCCACGCGCCTGTTCGGAAGATCCGTCTTCATAAAGTATGAACCGAGAGCCTTGACGTCTTTGCCATACTGCTTGAATGTGACCGGGAGGTATGGTTTTTTATCACCAGCGGTCTCTTTGCCGCTTCTTGCCGCAATAGGATCCTTAATCAGGTAGGCGGTTTTGTCTGCGTAGAGCTTGATGCTCTGTTCCAGCATATCGCGCAGATCATCTATTTTGCGTACATCATACAGCGGAGCTTTATAGATCGACATCAGATAAACACCTCAGCTTTCGTTCACTTCTTGACTGATTACCAGCCATTATAACAATAATTACTGTCTTGACTTTGATCGTTCCAGAATCATGGTGACGCTCTTTGCAGCAGGCTTGCATCGCGATCGTTACGGAAGTTTCTTCGTTTTGCACACATTATTGTTCACTTTATCCATGATTATTGAAAAGACATGCATTTTCTTGTTGAAACCACGACAACAGTTTGATACGCTTGCGTTGAGGCTCAGGAACAATGTGAGCCAGACACTTGAGGAGGTGTGTATGTTCGAAAAGCAATTTAAACTTGCCCAGCACAACACGAATGTACGAACAGAACTGATGGCCGGTCTCACCACGTTTATGACGATGGCGTACATTCTGGCCGTAAACCCGCAGATTCTCGGTGCAGCCGGCATGCCGGCGGACGGCGTCCTGATTGCGACGGCACTTGCGTCGACGATTGGCTGTGTCATCATGGCCTTCATGGCGAACCTGCCGTTTGCGCTTGCACCCGGCATGGGACTGAATGCGTACTTCGCGTATACGGTAGTACTCGGGCACGGATTTTCCTGGCAGGCCGCGCTGCTCGCCGTATTTATCGAAGGTATTATCTTCATCATCCTGTCGCTGACGAATGTGCGCGAAGCCATCTTCAATGCCTTCCCGCTGTCACTGAAACACGCAGTCAGCGCCGGCATCGGTCTCTTCATTGCCCTGATCGGCTTCCAGAATGCCAATCTGGTCATCGCCAATCCGTCAACGATACTGGCCAGAACATCGTTCATCTCTGAATTCAGCACGTTCGGCATCACGGCACTCCTTTGCTTCCTGGGCGTCATCATCATCGCCTGGCTGAGCCATCACCGTGTCAAGGGCGCGATCCTCTTCGGTATCCTGATCACCTGGATTCTCGGCATCATCGTGCAGGCCATCGGCATCTACGTGCCGAATATGGAGCTGGGATTTTTCTCGCTCTACCCGAGTTTCGGCCTGCCGAGCTTTACCGGTTTCGGGCAAATTGTTGGTCAGGCATTTAACTTCGGCGCGATGAACCTCAAAAACATCGGTGATTTCCTGACGATCATTTTTGCGTTCCTGTTTGTTGACCTTTTCGATACCCTCGGCACCTTGATCGGCGTCGCCTCGAAGGCCAACATGCTGGACGAACAGGGCCGTCTGCCGCGCATCAAGGGCGCGCTCATGGCGGATGCCATCGGCACCACGGCCGGCGCGCTGCTCGGCACCTCCACCGTGACAACTTACGTGGAAAGTGCAGCCGGTGTCGCCGAAGGCGGACGTACCGGACTGACCGCACTGACGACCGGTGTCCTGTTCCTGCTCGCCATTCTCCTTGCACCGATTTTTATTTCCATCCCGGCGTTCGCCACCGGTGCGGCGCTCATCTATGTCGGTTTCCTCATGCTCTCATCGCTGCTCAAACTGGACTTCGATGATATTACGGAAGCCATCCCCGCCTATTTCACCGTACTCGCCATGCCGTTCTTCTACAGCATCGCAGACGGCATTTCGTTCGGCGTTATTTCTTACGTCGTCCTGAACGCACTGGCTGGCAAAGCCAAGAAAGTATCTTTGCTGATGTACATCCTGGCTCTGCTCTTCATTCTGAAATACGCACTGCTGCCATAGGAGGAACACTCGTACTACCGATCAGAGCCGCCCGCGGGCGGCTCTTTTTTAGGTATATGTGCATAACGGCAGTTATCACGCGGAAACGTTTTGCCTGCGTCCGATTTTTGTTATGATACGTGAGGACCACGCGTGCTGATTAAAACGGTTGCACGCAGAACGGCAAGGAAACGGATTTGAAAAAATGGACAGGAATCGCCGTGCTCGGCGTCATTATAGTGGCG
>DUPJ01000130.1 GCA_012838355.1 Clostridiaceae bacterium | reverse complement strand
CAGCCAGCTTGCGGCCGCGGGCCAGCAGCTCGTAGGATACGGTTCTTATCTTTCCTTCATGCGCTTCCGCGATGGTCCATACGCCTTGGTGTGTCATGTCAGCCTCCTTATATGATCTCTTTGGCTTTGAGGAATTCAACCAGCTTGTCCACCGCTTCCTCAAGGCCCTGGTCATCAGCGGGCTTGAGGATGGTGCCGCCGCGGGTGACCTTGGGGGTTTCAATCTTGATGACGCGGGTGGGAGACCCCTTCAGCCCGATTTTTTCCTTCTCAACTTGCAGGTTGCCGGCGTTATAGACCTTGATTTCCGATGCGCGGGCGCGCTGTTTGCCCCGGAGGGTGGGCAGCCTGGGGAAACTGATCTCCTTGACAACCGTCAGCATGGCCGGCAGGGGCAGCTGCAGTTGTTCATAGCCGTATTCTGTCATGCGCCAGACCAGCATTTCCCCGGAAACGGGGTTTGCGGACTCGATTTCACTGACATAGGTGGCCAGCGGCAGGTCCAGAGCCGCGGCGATGTTGGGGCCCACCTGGCCGGTGTCGCCGTCCGTGGCACGCTCACCGCAGAGAATGAGGTCATAGCCGCCGATTTCCTTGATAGCCTCCGCCAGCACATAGGCGGTGGACCAGGTGTCCGCACCGGCAAAAGCCCTGTCGGTGATCAGCACACCGTCATCGCAGCCCATGGCAATGGCCTCCTTGAGTGCTTTCTCAGCGTTCGGGGGGCCCATGGAGAGGACGGTCACCTTCCCGCCGTGCGCTTCCTTGAGCAGATTGGCCGCTTCAATGGCGTAGAGATCCAGCGGGTTGATGATGCTCTCCACACCTTCGCGTATCATGGTGCCGGTCACGGGGTCCATTTTGACATTGCTGGTTTCTGGTACCTGTTTAATTGGAACGATAATATTCATTCCTTCCCCTCCTACTATATAATATATTGAACATTCCCGGCATGCCGGAAACAGGGTTTCCTCAGCAATTGCTTCATATTAACACCACCAGCTGTTCATGTGATGTAATATGCATAAACTTAGTGGAATCATAAGTGTCCCGCTTCAATTTGTCAACCCGGAGGTTTGACACTTTGACCTCATGACCAAATCCAGGAATGTCGCAGCGAGAGGCCTTGGCCTCTTTTTTCTTGTCAAATGTAATCAAACAGTAATGCGTAATGTCTGAGTAATGTGATAGAATCGTTGCGAGGTGAACGGACATGAGAGTCTCTATCGTGAAGTCATCCAATGCCGAATCGTTTTACATCATTGAGTCCGTCTGGGAAGGCGGAAAGCGGACGACGCGTGTGGTCGAAAAACTCGGAACCCGCAAAGAACTGGAGAAGAAGCTGGACGGACAAGATGTTCTGGTCTGGGCAAAAGCTTATGCGAAAGAGTTAACGGCCAAACGAAAGGCTGGCATTCATGAATCAGTCGTGCGTTTCTCCAATTCTCGCTTCCTCCCGTTAAATGAGCCCCAGCGCTTGCATGGCGGGTACTTGTTCCTGCAGTCTTTGTATCATCAACTTCGATTAGATGACTTGTGTAACCAGATCCGCGAACGGTATAAGTTCGAGTATGACCTGGACAGTATCTTGTCCCGGCTGCTGTATACGAGGATCTTGTCTCCGTCATCGAAGCGCGCATCGTGTGAGATCAGTCGGCATTATCTGGAGCCGCCGCACTTCGAGCCGCATCACGTGTATCGGGCACTCGATGTGCTGGCGGAGGAAAACGATTGGATTCAGGCAGAGTTATATAAGAACAGCCTTCGCTTGGCCGACCGTAATACCAAGATCTTGTACTATGACTGCACCAATTACTTTTTCGAGATCAACATGGCCAGCGACGACAAGCAGTATGGTCCCAGCAAGCAACACCAGCCGCGCCCACTGGTTCAGATGGGGTTATTTTTAGATGGAAGCGGATTGCCACTGGCGTTCACACTGACACCGGGCAACCAAAATGAGCAGCGAACGCTCCGGCCATTGGAAGAGAGGATTTTGCACGATTTCTCTCTTTCAAAGTTTATTGTCTGCACGGATGCGGGCTTGGCATCCAAAGCGAACCGACGTTTTAACAACATTGGTGACCGCGCCTATGTGACCACACAATCCATCAAGAAATTGAAACAAGATTTACAAGCCTGGGCGCTAAGTCCATCTGGCTGGCAACTGTCTGGGGATTCGACGGACAAGCGCTACAACCTGGATAAGCTGAAAGAGAAGGAGAACGACCAACGGTTGTTCTACAAAATGCAGGCAATCACGGACGGGAAACTGGAAGAATTTCTGCTGGTGACTTTTTCCCCAAAGTATCAATCCTACCAGCGCACGATACGGGAACAACAGATCCAGAGGGCGATCAAGAAGCTGGATAACAAGGCATCTTTGAAAAAGAAACGTCCAAACGACCCAGCCCGATTCATCGCGGCGATCCATCATACGGATGATCGTGAGGTGGCGGACCACACCATGTATCTGCTGGATGAAAAAGTCATCGCGGATGAAGAACGTTTTGACGGATTCTACGCCGTGTGCACCAATCTGGAGGGAAATCCCGAAGACATCATCCGGATCAACCGGGGACGCTGGGAGATCGAGCAGGCGTTTCGCACCTTGAAAACCGAGTTCAGAGCCAGACCGGTGCATCTCAGCAATAAGAAGCGTATTCTTGCACATTTTACGACCTGCTTCATCGCCTTGTTAATCTACCGTTTGCTGGAGTCTCGCGTAAATCTTCAGCAACAAGAAAAAATCACAGGACCGGCTCTACTAAGCACATTGAAGGACATGGACTTCCTCAAGTTAAAGAACGGAGACTATGTGCCAGCTTATACCAGGACGACCATTACCGATGCCTTGCATGATACATTCGGATTCCGAACCGATACCGAACTCGTCAGCAAAAAGTGTCTCCGAAACGTAATAATGAAAACAAAGCGACAGTAAAACATTACGCAGTTTTTCTCACATAACAAAACCTCGTAACGGCCTGGATACAGGCTGTACGAGGCTTTTAAACCTGATTAAGTGTCAAATTCGGGTAAGTAACGCAAGGATTCTTATTTTTATACCGCTCAGATCTCGCGGGTGAAAAAATAGACGAGATTGCCGAATTGCAGCTTTGCCTGATCCGGGAGGATGACTTCGCGGTATTTCGCCAGCCGGTG
>DUPJ01000129.1 GCA_012838355.1 Clostridiaceae bacterium | reverse complement strand
GTCTGAGACCTCCGGACGAGTGGCTTCAGTTTCAACTTTCGTGCAAGCAATACACAACTTATCACAGATTAGCATGAAACATTAAACGACTGCCTCATACGTGTAATATATCACTGATTTTTCATGATAAGTTTCGCGCTTTATCTCATAATCTATGACAGCAGGGCACCGTGCTTTTAATTGATATCCTATATCACGTGCTTCTGTTGACAAACGAAACCGGAATGACTATTCTGGTGGCACGCATTTGACAATGCACCTGAAACTTTTCACTCAGCATGAAAATAAGTGATATATATTGAAAACTTTTACCCGGGAGGTCATCATGAAAACAACAGCAGTACGCCTTTATGGCAAACGGGATCTGCGCCTCGAGACATTCGAGCTGCCGCCGATCAGGGACGACGAAATTTTGGCGAAAATCTATTCCGACAGCCTCTGCATGTCGTCGTACAAAGCAGCCGAACAGGGACCGGATCACAAGCGCATTCCCGCGGACGTGGGCGAAAACCCGATTATGCTCGGCCATGAATTCTGCGGTGAACTGCTGGAGGTCGGCGCGAAGTGGCAGGACCAGTTCAAGGCGGGCGACCGTTTTGTCATCCAGCCGGCGCTGAACGATCCGAAAGATCCGTACGCTGCGCCGGGTTACAGTTTCCAGTACATCGGGGGCAACGCAACACACATCGTCATCCCCTCAATCGTGATGGAGCAGAACTGCCTCATGACGTACACGGGAGACGCCTGGTACTACGGCTCGCTGACCGAGCCGATGTCCTGCATCGTGGGCGGCTTCAATGTCAACTACCACACCAAACTCGGCAGTTACGAACACATCATGGGCATTAAGGAAGGCGGCAATATGGCATTGCTTGCCGGCGTCGGCCCGATGGGACTCGGTTCCATCGAGCTCGCCCTGCACGGGCCGAAAAAGCCCGGTCTGCTTGTCGTCACGGACATCGACACCGCGCGCCTCGAGCGTGCCGCCTCCATCTACACGGTTGAAGAGGCCAAGCGCCAGGGCATCGAACTCCACTATGTGAATACAGCTCTGGTCGAGGACGCCGTCAGCCACCTGCGAGCCTTCACGAAGGATGATGACGGCTTTGATGATGTCTACGTTTTCGCACCCGTCCGTCAGATCGTGGAAGAAGCCGACCGCATGCTCGCGCGCGACGGCTGCCTGAACTTCTTCGCCGGCCCGACCAAAACGGATTTTTCAGCCGCCATGAATTTTTACAACGTGCATTACCAGAACACGCATCTGGCCGCAAACAGCGGCGGCAATGCCGACGACATGCTGATCACGGTCGACCTGATGTCCAGAGGCGAAATCGACCCGACGGCCATGCTGACCCATATCGGCGGCCTCGACGCCGTCATTGACACAACGCTCGATCTGCCGAACATCAAGGGCGGCAAGAAGCTCATCTATACACATATCAAGCTGCCGCTGACGGCAATCGATGATCTCCCGAAACTTGGCAAAACGGATCCCCTTATGCGGGCTCTGGGCGAGATTGTCGAACGCTCAAACGGACTTTGGTCCAAGGAGGCAGAAGACTATCTTCTGACACATGCAGAACCGATCGCCTAGCGGTCCGGGAGGAGGAGAATCATGGGAGCATTCAATGTAGTGACAGGCGTGCCGGCGCTGCGCGGACTCTTCTTTCGGCATACCGGAGAACGTATCTTCCTGCACGAGGTTCTGACCGGTGAAGACGATCCTGAAAAGGGCGATCTGGTGCTCGCGGAGCATCCTGCAGTGCTGGACATCACCCCCGATATGCTGGACGATCCCGAACAGTTCGATCCCGCTCTCCTGGACCCGCTGCCGGATGTCGTCCGCCTGACCGGCGCAGGCACCTTTCTTGCTGCCGGATCGAAAGCAAAACTGGCCCGTCTCTGCGGCGAAACCGACACTGCAGAGGTCCCCGCTGTCTGGCAGCGGCTTGCCGGCATGGTGGCTATTGTCACCGGCTCCGCCCAGGGATTCGGTGAAGGAATCGCGCGGGAGCTGGCGAAGGCCGGTGCATCCGTGGTTATTGCCGACCTGAACGGGGAGCTGGCAGCAGATGTTGCCGACAGTCTCAACCGCACATATGGCCCGTTCACGGCAAAAGCCGTGACGGTTGACGTTGGCGACGAAGCGTCTGTGCAGGCCATGATTGAAGCGACTGTACGGTACTTCGGCGGGCTTGACATCTACATCAGCAACGCCGGCGTGCTCAGGGCCGGCTCACTGGAAGAGATGGATCTGAATGCCTTCACGTTTGTCACGAAGATCAACTACACGGCATATTTTATCGGTACAAAACACGCCGCACGT